>JBLRWT010000381.1:0-3034 GCA_047921095.1 Wenzhouxiangella sp.
GCACGCGCGGCGACGGGTCGTCGCACACGGTTTCGTGTTCAAGGGCGACCTTTTCAACCAGGGCAACGACGGCTTCAATATCCGAACCATAGGCCACCCCGATCTTCAGACGGATGCGGAATTTGATCCAGCGCCCGCCGGACTCGTTATAGATCTTGGCGTTGGCCATTTCCGAATTCGGCACGATGATTTCGACATCGTCGCGAGTCAGCAGGCGGGTGGAGCGAATGCCCACCCTGGTGATTTCGCCTCGATCGCCGGTGTCGAGAACGATATAGTCGCCGAGCTTGTAGGGAGCGTCGGCAATGATGAAAAACCCGGCGAACAGGTTGGCCAGGGTATCGCGGGCGGCAAAACCGACCGCGATGCCAATGACGCCGGCCGAGGCCAACCAGGCGGTCGGGTCGATATCCCAGACCATCAACAGGGCATAGGCGATGATGCCGATGATCAGGATGGTGAAAATCAGGTCGAACAGGGGAATGGTGCGTTCTTCGACGATTGCGTAGCGGTCCCGAACCCGCCCAAGAATGCTCAAACCGATATGGCTGGCGCGCATCGCCGATTTCATCAGGCGCAGGATCAACAGGCTGAGGATGATGCGGATGATGACCTGCTCGGCCCGCTCGCTGAAGCCCACCACCTGCACCGCCAGCACCAGGACGGTATAGCCCAGCAGCAGCGCGGCGACGTTGGCCACGACCTGCAGCAACTGGGTGTCCAGGCCGGCCGGATCGCCCGATGTCAGCTTGTTGCCCCAATGGAGCACGATGCCCCGACCAATGACAGCCAGGCCAACGCCGAAAACAACGACTGCCAGGGCAAGCACGATGGGATAAGCCGCCAGGAAATCCCAGGTTCCCACCATGGCATCGGGCAGCCAATGCGGTGGCAAGGCGCGTTCGGCCACCTCGGGTTCAGTCACCTCGGGTTCGCTCATCCGGACGCGTCCTCGCGGTGAGCCTCGTCATCCGACTGCGGCCCCAGGTGGTTCTGACCACGAGACCGGGCCAGCGCAATCTGGCGAACCCTTTCGCGCAGGCCAGCCAGACGGGCTGGCGAGAATTGCTCGTCGCACAGGCCGCAGCCGCCATGCTCGGTCACCGGTGGCATGCCGTCTTCATTCAGGCCGGGTACCGGCAACCGGCAATTGGCGCAAACCGGTCGGCCAACCGGCTGCAAGCGGTGATCGATACTGACCCGATCGTCAAACACGAAGCATTCTCCCTCCCACATTGATTCTGAAGCCGGAATGGTGCGCATGTAATTCAGGATGCCGCCTTCCAGCTGGTAGACCTGATCATAACCATTGGCCAGCAGCCAGGCACTGGCTTTTTCGCAGCGGACACCACCTGTGCAGAACATGGCCACCGGCTGGTCACGGTCCAGGTTGCTCAACGCCCAGTCGCGAAATTCGGTGAAAGTGTCAGTCGCCGGGTCAACGGCACCGCGAAAGGTGCCAAGTTCGACCTCGTACTGGTTGCGGGTGTCGACCAGCTGGACGTTCGAGCCCTGAAGCAACTGATGCCAGGCAAGCGGGTCCAGGGCCGTGCCGGTGGCTGCCTCGGCCGGTTTGAGCGCCGGGTCGAAAGTGATGATCTCCGGCCGGACACGAACCCGCAACCGCAAGAAGGGCACATGCTCGACGGTCTGACGATTGACCACCAGCCGATCGATGCCCTGTTCGTCGGCAAGCCAGTCGACCCAGGTCTGGACCGCTTCGGACCGACCACCGAGACTGAAGTTGATACCCTCCTCGGCCAGCAGAACCGTGCCCAGCAGGCCCAACTCACCGGCGCGCACCCGCATCCGCTCGCGGCGCAGCGGAAGATGATCCAGTGACAGGAACTGATAGGCGCTCAGCAACTCCACGCGAAAAGACTCTCAATAATGGTCAACCGACATTGTAAGCGTCCCGCCCGCCAAAGTGCTGCCAGACCCGAATCGAAAAGAGGGACAATACGCGCCTCGTTATGGAGAAATGTGATTCATGCCACTGCATGAGAGTGTCGACGTCCTGGTGATCGGCAGCGGTGCCGCCGGTCTGGCGCTGGCCCTGCGACTTCCGCAATCGGTGTCGATTGCCGTGGTCAGCAAGGGCGCGGTCAACAATGGTTCCACCTGGTATGCCCAGGGCGGCATCGCCGCCGTGCTGGACGAGCCGGACTCGGTTTCGGCACATTGCCAGGACACCGTCAATGCCGGGGCCGGCCTGTGCCAGGCCGAAGTCGTGGACTTCACGGTTCGCCAGGGCCCTGCCATGATCGAGTGGCTGACCGGGCTGGGTATGGCGTTCAGTCGCCAGGATGGCGGCTGGCACCTGACCCGCGAGGGGGGCCACAGCCATCGGCGGGTCATTCACTCGGCCGATGCCACCGGGAAGGCGCTGGGCGACTGCCTGGCTGACCATGCCCGGCGACGACCCAATATCCAGATGCTGGAACAGCGCTATGCGGTCGATCTGATCATCGGCCGAGAGACCCAATCGGCCGCTTGCACCGGCGCCTACCTGTTCAATAGTCGGACGGACCGGGTCGAGAGCCTGTCAGCCCGGGCGGTGGTGCTGGCCACGGGTGGGGCCAGCAAAGCCTGGCTGTACACCAGCAATCCCGATGGCTCCAGTGGCGATGGCATCGCCATGGCCTGGCGCGCCGGCTGCCGCGTGGCCAACATGGAATTCAACCAGTTCCACCCCACCTGCCTGCATCATCCACTGGCCAAGTCCTTTCTGATCAGCGAAGCCCTGCGTGGTGAAGGGGCAATCCTGCGACTGCCCGACGGCGAAGCCTTCATGACCCGATTCGATCGTCGGGCCGAACTCGCACCCCGCGATATCGTCGCCCGCGCCATCGACCACGAGATCAAGCGCCTGGGCATCGAGTGCGTGTACCTGGATATCAGCCATCGCCCGGCCGCCTTTCTCGAGCAGCATTTTCCGACCATCCTGAAGCGCTGCCTGGAATTCGGCATCGACATTCGCACCATGCCAATCCCGGTGGTACCGGCCGCCCATTACACCTGCGGCGGCATCCTG
>JBLRWT010000382.1:0-3024 GCA_047921095.1 Wenzhouxiangella sp.
GTCCCGACGGCGTCCTGACGCTGCTGTGGGAGCCGATCCGCCGTTTGACGCGCCCGACCCGGATCGAGGCGACTGGCGTAAGTGACGGGCTGGTCGCCACTTTCGATGCATCGATACTCCTGGTTCGGCGCGTGGCTCCGGAATCCGGCGGACTTGCGTTTGAGCGCGAGCCCTGGGGCACCATACAAATCGAGTTCTCCAGCTGCGATCTGGCGGTCATGAGCTGGGAAAGCGACTTCCCGGGTTTTGGCAGTAACGCGACCGTGATCCGGCGCACCGATCCCGAAGACCCGAGCGGCTGTTCGGCATCACCGCCCGAAAGCGCACTGACGCCCTCGTGGTACCAGGGGCCCGGCACCTTCTTTCGCCTTCCCACGGAAGGCAACGAGACCAGCGGCAGTCTGGACAAGGACATTCAAGCCCAATCAGCCCGCCCCCACCGATCGTGTACGGTCGGGCAGTGCTAAAGGCAGAATCTTAACCGGGCCGAATGATCGTTGATGGGGATGGACCATTGCCCGCCACAACGGGGATTCAGGACATCACCCATCGTACCGCCGCGTACGAACAGCACCAGATGGCGCAAGGATTGCAAATTACGGACCGTTCGCGGCCACCTGATCCAGATGCACCCGGAGCTCCCGGGGCTGGATAATTCCGGTAATGACCTCGCCGTTCGCTGTGACCATGAACGGCGTTCCGGTAACGCCCATCTTGCGGCCGAGCTCATAATGAGACTGAACGGGCGCGTCGCACTGACGTGCCTGGATGCCCCGGCCCAACTGCGCCAGGTCCATCGCCCGGGTCGCATCATCCGCGCACCAGACGGAAACCAGATCGTCGTAGGTTGAGCTGCCAATTCCGGCGCGTGGGAATGCAGCGTAGCGGATGGCGATGCCGGCTGCCAGATAGTCGTCGATCATCTGATGCAGGCGCCGGCAGAAACCGCAGTCGGTATCGGTGAACACCAGGATTTCATGGGCTGCATCCGTCGATCCATAGCTGATCAGGGACGAGGCATCGAACCCCTCCAGCAATTGCCGGCGGATGTCGCGGACGACGGGTTTGTCAACCCCTGAACCTGCTCGGCTGCGCTGCTGAGCGCCCGCTCAAGCTGCGGATCCGCACCGGCAGCGTAGACGGGATCGAATGGCACGGCTATATCCGGCGGCACCCCGACGCCTTCCAGCCTCTCACCATCCACGATAACGTCGGTCACGGCAACGAAGAGCAGGCTGCCGTCGGACAGCGCATTGATCTTTCCGGCCAGCACCGCACCGGCCGTGGTCTCACCGACAACCAGCCCTTTGCCGAGCTTCTTGAAACCGTAGGTGAACAGTTCCTTGCCTGAGCGCGACTTTCCATCGACCAGCAGCACCACTGGTCGCGACCAACCCGAAATGAACCTGTGGGTCTCGCCACCCCGCCCGATACTGTGGGCTTCGATGCCGCCTTCGACGAAAAAATTCAGGTACTGCGGACTGGCGCCGCCCCAGCCACCCCGCAGATCCAGCACCAGCGCGACGGCATCCTTGAGAACGCCGTTGGAAAGTTCTTCGACAAGGATGTCCTGATAGACCTGACCGGCATAGGACCAGGCCCGGATATAGCCAATCTCCAGATCGTCGTGCTGCAGGATTCTCGCGCTTGAGCGCATTGCATCCTGGAACATCATCCGGCCGTCGAGCAAAGCCGGGATGACAGTCAGGTCCATCAGCTCCCCGGAGCGACGCTCGACGGTGAGCCGGGTAACAAGACCGTCGCGGCCGGAAAACGACCGGATGGGGTGAAAGGGTGCATCCTCGACCGACACGAGCCGGTCACCCACGCGCACGCCGGCAGTATCGGCGGGAAAGCCATCCAGTACACCGGTGACGAAATGTCCGTCCTGGCCGGCTTCGAGCATGAAGCCGATCCCGCTGTACACGGGCGCGCCATTGGCCAGGTGTTTGTCCAAAGAATCCCGAAGCGGGGCATAACCATCGACAAAAATGCCGGCGAGCTGATACCAGTCAGGACTATCGCGGGTGAACAACGCTGTGTGAGAGGCACCCAACCGGTCAAGCATATCGTTGACCCCGGCGGCAAATTCCTCCCGGCTCATGTCCGGCCTGATGCGCGCACGGTGTTCGGCGGTCACAGCTTGCCAGTCCAGGCCGTTCATGGCCGGATCGTAGAACTGCGACTCCACCAACTCGGCGGCCTCGTCGAAAAGAGCCTCTGGATCCCACCCGGTGGCCGTTTGCGCCGACCCAAGCAGGCACAGGATCAAAAACGGTCGGGCAAACGTTCGCATGCGTTAAGCTGAACTCCGGAATTTCAGGCGGCCTACGCCCCCAGGGTCTGTTTTCGCTCCCACGGCTTCCATTCTAATGTCAATTATCGACATCAATCAAACGTCTTCCCGAGGATTGCTGACCTCGATCCCGCCCAGCAGCAACCAATTTCAAAGTGCTCCGGTCAGTTCAGTCCGACGTTCTTGAATGCATTGTTCATGGTCTCTTCAATAATCGGCTGAATGGCCGCTTCCAGTTCCTGAATCGTGGAGTCGTCTGTCTTCCATGGAAAATTGACTACCCTTCGCCAGCAGCTGATTCATAGACAAGCCTCCGTTCATGAAGGATCCCCCGACGACGCGAATTCCTTCAATTCCAGAATTCCTTGCCACAGTCGTTCAACCTCCCCGACAAGCCCGATGAAGGATTCCTTTTCGGTTTCCTTTCTGGCGCGCTCGATTGCCTGGTGGGTGGACCAGATCGTGGTGCGCTGGTCGTTGCTGGCGGTTGACTCGGCGACGCCGTAGACGAACCCCGAGCGCACGTCGACCAGTACGGCGCTGGCTGTGGTGGTCACGTGTGCCTTCTTGTTGGGAATCATGCCGAGCGAAACCACCGACAGTGGACCCAGACTACGTCCGTCTACAAGGAAACGCGTGTCCACCGAATAGATGAGCACCATGTCGGCCTTGAGGTTCGCGGCCACCAAGCGAATATCCTCAATCCCGCGCAGGGATTCTGGCACCAG
>JBLRWT010000383.1:0-3012 GCA_047921095.1 Wenzhouxiangella sp.
TCACCCGAAGTGGTGGGACTTCTACGGCCCCATATGGAGCGTCAGCACTACCGACAGTGGAGTCAAATGGGGAGGAGCATTGGGTGCGGTCAACACATATTGGCAGAACAACGGAACGGTGGACACCGACAACTACATCTTCACTGGTGCCTACGCACAGAGGCTGTCGCAGGCACAACGACAAGTCAAGGTGGACAGCGAATCCATGGCAGCGCTCGGAGATTTCAGGGATGAAGTGAAGAAGAGCTGCTGTAGGAAGATTATGTTTGCGGCGAGGGTTTTTCCCGCCCGTTCCCGAAGCCGGTAGCTGCGGCCGGTTATGTTGATGATCTCCGCGTGGTGCAGGAACCGGTCCAGGATGGCTGTGGCCGACGGCACATCGCCTATGAGTTTCCCCCATTCCTCGACCGGCCGGTTGGAGGTCATGATCGTCGACCGGTTTTCATACCGCCTCATGATCACCTCGAACAGATACTCCCCGGCATTCGCCGGCAGGTGCTTGAGCCCCATGTCGTCGATGATGAGCAGATCCGCCTTCAGATATTTCCGCAGCATTCCATCCTCCAGGGCCTCGTCCGCGCGCAGTTCCCGGACCGCGTCGAACACCGACCGGTAGAGCACGGTAAACCCCGCTTTGACGGCCTGGCGCCCCAGCGCCTGGGCCAGGTGGCTTTTACCAACGCCGGGCGGTCCGATGAAGAGCACGTCGCGCTGCTCCCGGATGAAACGGCAGCTGGCCAGCTCGAAGATCACCGGCCGTTTTATGCTGGTGTTGAAGGAGAAGTCGAAGTCTTCGAGCGTCCGGGTTTCCCTGAACCGGGCCGCCCGGTTCCGCCGCTCGACGA
Organism: Wenzhouxiangella sp.; assembly: GCA_047921095.1. Taxonomy (GTDB): domain Bacteria; phylum Pseudomonadota; class Gammaproteobacteria; order Xanthomonadales; family Wenzhouxiangellaceae; genus Wenzhouxiangella. Next base: position 846 of record JBLRWT010000383.1, read on the forward strand.
GGCGCTGCTGCCGGATGTTCATTTCATCCTGGACGATCAGCTCCAGGAACTCCGCATGGGGCAGATTGTGCCCCGCGGCCTCCTGCAGGCGGATATCCAGGCTCTCGAGCATTCCCGAGAGCCGCAGCTTCCTGATCGACCGGATCAGATTTTCATTCATTGCATGCCTCCTGATGGGGTTGGCGGTTGATGTTTTCGGTGAGCATCTCCATGAACGCGGCGTATTCGCCCATCTTCCGGATCAGCGGATGCTCCTGGATGAAGGGCATCGCGGTCTGTTCGTCCGGCTGCGCCAGGAGGCGGCGCAGGTCGGAGAGGCGGTAGGCGCCGTGGCTCAATGCCCGCCCGCAGGCCCGGTCGATTTCGGGCGCGGCATGTCTGCCGGCCATGTGCACGAGCCCCTGCACCACCCGGATCGCCGGAGCGCCCCGTTCGCACATGACTTCCAGCGCCCACAGCCCGCAGTGGTCGCCCAGCGTGTGCGCCCGGTGCAGCCAGTAGCCCTTGTCCTGCTCCACGCTGGAGGAGCGCCGTCCCCGGGCATGCAGCGCCGAGCTGAACGTGCCCGGCGGCTGGGCCGCGCACAGCGCGATCTGGCGCATGTTCCGGTCGTATATCCGCACCGTCCTCCCGTCCCAGCGCGCCCATACCTGCTGGCCGATGTGCTCCGCGGGCACTTCGTAGTAGGCCTTGTCCACCTCCACGTAGCTGTCCCGGTGCACTTTGCGCTGCCCCTCCCTGAAGCAGGGGAACATATCCCGCGGAAGGGGCAGCAGGGCGGGCCGCTCCAGCTCCTCGAAGCATTGGCGCACCTGGCGGCGGGTGGTGCCGTGTATGCGCCCGTCGGCCACCTGCTCCTCCCACTGCCTCAGGTGGCGGTTGGCCTCCGCGAGCGACGGGAACGTGCGCCCCCTGAGCGCGTTCTCCTTCGCGTATTTGACGCCGCTCTCCACTTTCCCCTTGTGCTCGGGGCGGCGGGGCAGGGTGGGCATCATGGCGGTTCCGTAATGCAGGCAGAACGACTCGATCTTCGGGTTGAGTTCCGGGTCGTACCAGTCGGCGCGGATGACCGCGGCCTTCAGGTTGTCCGGGCAGAGGGTCCGGGGCACTCCGCCGAAATGCCGGAAGCTGTTCTCCAGCGCCCGGATGAAGGTCTCGGTATCCTGGCGGTCCACCATTTCGGTGTAGCCCTTGCGGGAACAGGACAGGATCACCCTGAACACCGGCTTGCGCCGCTTCCGGCCCGAGGCGTCCTCGATGCAGCTCACGAAGCCGAAATCGATCTGCGCCTCTTCTCCGGGCAGCGTCTCCATGCGCCAGACCCGCTTCGGATCGGCCTTTTTGAGCCTCCGCGCGAAACGCTTCACCGCATCGTAGCCGCCTTCGAATCCATGGTCGGACTTCAGATCCTGGTAGATGCGCTGGGCGCTCAGCCCCTTTTCGAGCATCTCCCCGATCCTGTCTCCGTAGGGCTCGCAGGCGCTTGGCCGGCCCGGACTTCGCTGCGCGATCCCCCGCGAGGGGACCTGCCCCGGCGCGGGCTCATTCCCGGCGGGCGGAACTGGGGAGGCTGGAGGGGTGTTCCCGGCGGGCGGAATTAGGGATTTAGCGTCTCCGGAGCCTTCCTCCGGGGCCTGCTGGCGGGCCAGGCGGATGTAGCGGCGGATGGTCTTGGGATCGACACCGAGTTCGCGGGCGATCCGAAGCTGGGTCCAGCCGGCGCCATAAAGCATTGTAATCGAGTTTATTACGGACACTTTCTTCGTGTTCGACATGCTGCACTCCTTCCTTGGGGATGACAGTGTAGCCTGCGAACCTCCTTTTCAGAAGGTAGGGAAGTTGAAGTGCCCTTTCGGTAGGGAGTTTAAGTGCCCGCTGACAGTCTTTGGCCACGACGAGCATGCCCCCTACCCCGCCTGCGCCTTGCAGCGACTGTGAGAGGTCGAGGCCCCATGTGTAGTAGTTGCCAACAAAAGCTCCTCCTTCGTCGGCGTACTCGGCGATGAGGTTCCAGCCGTCGTAGAGGTAGCTGATCTCTATGGCGGGCGTTCCGTTCTCCACGACCTGCTTGCGCACCCTCCGGCCCTGGGAGTCGTAGGTGTTGCTGACTACCGTACTCCCGTTTGTCGCGGCGACCATGCGGTTCTCGCCGTTCCAGGCGAAGTGG
>JBLRWT010000384.1:0-2354 GCA_047921095.1 Wenzhouxiangella sp.
GTCGATATGCGCATCGAACGCGCCGGCCTGCGGATCAAGCCGGGCGTGGATTTCGAACTGGTCAACCCCGAGTCGGATCCGCGCTTCAAGGAGTATTGGCAGACCTTTCACGCGATCACCGAGCGGCGCGGCGTCAGCCCCGATTCGGCCAAGGCAATCGTCCGCACCCGCACCTCGGTGATTGCCGCGATCATGGTGTATCGCGAGGAAGCCGACGCGATGATCTGTGGTGTGGTTGGACGCTACGAAAAGAAGCTGAAATACATTACCGAGGTGTTTGGCACCGCCGCCTCCAGCCAGACCCTGGGTGCCCTGTCGGCCGTGACCAGCGAGCTGGGGACGCTGTTTGTCTGCGACACCCACGTCAATCCCGATCCCACCGCCGAGCAGCTGGCCGAATTGACGATCCTGGCAGCTCAACGGGTACGTATGTTCGGGATCGAACCCAAGGTGGCTTTGGTGTCTCATTCCAATTTCGGCAGCCATGTCAATCCATCGGCCTCGAAAATGCGCCAGGTCTTCAACCTGGTGCGCGAAATGGCCCCCGAGTTGGAAGTCGAGGGTGAAATGCGTGCCGATGCTGCGCTGTTGCCCGAGATCCGCGAGCGCATCTTTCCCAATTCACGCCTCAAGGGCGCAGCCAACCTGTTCATCATGCCGGATCAGGACGCGGCGCATATCGCCTTTTCCATGGCCCGCGTTGTTGGCAAGGGCGTGACCATCGGGCCGATGCTGATGGGCATCGGCCGCCCGGCACACGTCCTGACACCCTCGGCCACCGTGCGCCGGGTTGTCAACATGACTGCCATTGCCGTGGTCGATGCGCAACAGGCGGAGCGGCGCGCCAGCGAATAACTTGCCACCGGCGCCGGCAACATCAGATGTCCCGACCCACACTCGAATAAGTTCGGTAACACGCGTTGGATGCGGTCGGCATTGGTTAGCATGTCGGCAGGACCGAAGATCAGGGTGATTCATGAATTCATCCCGTCAGCTTCGCAGCAGCCTGGCTCGCCAGACCCAAGCCTTGATTCTCGCCGGTGGACGGGGGGCGCGATTGAAGATGCTGACCGACTGGCGAGCCAAACCCGCCGTACCGTTCGGCGGCCAGTTCCAGGTCATCGACTTTGCCTTGTCGAATTGCCTGCACTCCGATGTGCGGCGGATCGCGGTACTCACTCAATACAAGTCCCATTCACTGATGCGGCACCTGATGCTCGGCTGGAACCGGCTCAACAGCGAGTACGGTGGCCTGCTCGATCTCATCCCGGCTCAGCAATGGCTGGAAGATGAAACCTGGTACCAGGGTACGGCCGATGCCGTCTATCAGAGCCTGGACATTATCGGATCCCATGATCACAAGTATTTTCTGGTCCTGGCCGGCGACCAGATTTACACCATGGATTACGGGGTGATGCTGGATGCGCACGCGGGGCAGCGCGCCGATATCACTGTTGCCTGCAACAAGGTGCCGCTGGCCGAGGCCAGCCAGTTCGGTGTCATGGAAATCGATCACGATCAGCGCGTGGTTGGCTTCGAGGAAAAGCCGGCCGAACCGAAGCCCATGCCCGACGATCCCGAACATGCCCTCGTCAGTATGGGCATTTACGTGTTTTCATCGGGGTACCTGCGCCGGACCCTCACTCGCGATGCAGAGGACCATACCAGCAGTCATGATTTCGGCAATGATGTCATCCCCCATGCCGTGCAATCCGACCATAACGTGCAGGCCGTTCTGCTGGAGCAAGCCTCGCCGGGTCGCCCCTATTGGCGCGACGTCGGCACGCTGGATGCGTTTTTCCAGGCGAACCTGGAGCTGCTGGCGGACGACCCTGTACTTGACCTTTATGATCAAAGGTGGCCCATTTTCACCCGTCTGCACCAATCGCCACCGGCCAAGTTCTGCGCCGGGGAGGCCGGGCGTGGCTGCAATATTTCGGCCTCGGCGGTCAGCATCGGCTGCGTGGTGACCGATTCTGTCCTGCACCGGGTCATGCTTGGCAGCGACTGCCGGGTCGACAGCGGTTGCAGGCTGGAGCAGGTGGTGGCATTGCCCAATTGTCATATCGAGGAAGGCTGCCGCCTGACTGGCGTCCTGGTGGACAACGGCTGTCAGATTCCGGCCGGCACCATCATCGGCGAGGACCGTTCCTACGACGAGGCGCGCTTTTACGTAACCGAAGAAGGCGTGGTGGTCGTCAACCGCGAGATGCTCGGCCAGAAGCACCGCTACCAGCCAGTCGATCCACCCCACCTTTCCGGCCTGCATTGAGCCGGAGGTCGGTGCGACGGTGCGGCGGTGCGTCGGTGCGTCGGTGCGTCGGTGCGTCGGTGCGTCGGTGCGACGGTGCGAC
>JBLRWT010000384.1:2364-3011 GCA_047921095.1 Wenzhouxiangella sp.
CCGAGATAGGCGCTGATCAGTTTTGTTGCATCCGGTTCGCCGCGGCCCAGATCGGGGCGCTGGGTCATGGGGGTCTGGAGGTTGGCTTTGATCTGATCCAGGTAGCGCTCGGCAGTCTTTTCCCAGGTGTAGTGGGTGCGGACGTGTTCGGTACTGCGCTTGACCAGGCTGGCCTGTGCGCCCAGTGCCTCCAGCAGCGCCCGGGCGATGTCGGCGGGGCGTTCCGGATCGAACAGGATGCCTGTGCCCTCGGCGAAGATCTCCGATGGGCCGCCATTTTTGGTCGCCGCCACGGCCAGGCCACAGGCGGCGGCCTCGATCGGGGCCAGGCCGAACGGTTCGAACAGCGAGGGCAGGGCGAACACCGATCCCATGCGGCCGAACTGGCGATAGGCGCAGGCCAGTTGGCGCTGCGAGCCGATATTGAGAAAGCTCACCGATGATCGCAGATCGTTGGCCTCGATCAGGTCAAGAATTGGATGCAGTACCTCGCGCTCATCATCACGCAATAGATGCCATTGGCTCCAGGGATCGTCCAGGCCGCGCACGAACAGCGCCAGTCGCGCCCGTTCACGCAGGGCAGGTGAGTGAACGAAGGCCTCGACCACCGCGGCGATGTTCTTCTTGCCATCCAGGCGGCTTGATAC
>JBLRWT010000385.1:0-2966 GCA_047921095.1 Wenzhouxiangella sp.
CCCTTCGATGACGTAATTGCCGTCGATATCGGCAAAGCCGAATTCCGGCACGTTGACCGTGCCGCCGTCGATCAGCGGGCCGTGGTTGGTGATACCGACCACCCCGCCCCATGATTTCTTGCCGATCAGCGGTCCGAGGCCGGCGTTGCGAAACTGCCATGGGAAAATATCGCCATCGGAGGCCGAGTTCTCATCCAGCAACGCGACCAGGTGGCCGGCAAAGGCCTGGTAGGGATAGGTGGTCGTTTCCGGCTGGGTACGCGAATAGCCGAGCGACATTGGCTGTCGCGCCAGGCGCTCGATCAGCATCTGTGACACATTGCCGCCGCCATTGGACCTGACGTCGATCACCAGGCCATCCTTGCGCAACTGACCGTAATACCACTTGATGAATTCCCTGATGCCATTGGGTCCCATGTCCGGCACATGCAGGTAGCCGACCCGACCATCCGTGGCTTCGCTCACCCGCCGGTGGTTGTCGACGATCCAGGCCAGGTAGTGCAGTGAGGTCTCGTTGTGAATCGGGTCAACCATGACCTCGCGCGAGTCGCGCCCATCGGGTCGGGCGCTGACGGTCAGAACGACCGGCTGTCCGGCTGGCAGGGTCAGGCGCTGATAGATGTTTTCATCGGCCCGCAACTCACGTCCGTTGATGGCCAGCAGGTAGTCGCCCTGGCTGACATTGACACCGACTTCGGTCAGTGGCGCTCGATAGCGCGGCTCATCATTCTGCCCGGACAGAATGTCAGCAACCTTGTAGCGATTGGCATCAGTGTCGACTTCGAAGCGTGCCCCGAGCAGGGCGACGCGGGGACGACTCGGCAGACCTTCGTCGCCGCCACTGACGTAGGCATGAGAGACGTTGAGTTCGCCGATCATTTCTCCCAGCAGGTGATTCAGGTCACTGCGATGGGCGACATGTGCGAGCCAGGGTCGATACTGTTCACGGATCGCTTCCCAGTCGTAACCATGCATGTTCTCGACGTAGAAGTGATCACGGAAACGACGCCAGACCTCGTCGAATGCGGTTGCCCATTCGGCAACCGGATCGATTGTCACCTGCAATCCAGCGGTACTCACGGTTTCGGGATCGCGGCCTTCCTTGGCGACTTCGTAAACCCGCCAGGTATTGCCACTTCTGGTCAGAATCCGCTTGCGGTCGCTGCTGAAATCCATGATCTGCTGGCCGCTGGCGAAATTCTTGACCTCGCGATCCTTGAAACTGAACAGTCTCACGCGCGGCGGGCGCTCCGGCCCCCGTCCGTAATAAAAAGCATCGTGCTCGACAAAGACGATCCCCTTTTCCGTGACCAGCATGCTGGTGTAGTTGCCTGCACCCACCGGCACCCGAACCAGGCGCTGGGCCAGACCGTCGTAGTCGATCGATGTGCGGTCGGACCTGGCGTTGTTCTTGTTGTCGCCGTCATTGTCATTGCCATTGTCATTATTGTTGCCATTGACGCCGGGCTCATCGGCATCCTCCGGCGCAAACGGATTCGGCGCATCCGACGTCAGGGCGAACGCATAAATGCCAGCGGTCCGATTGACCGCATAGTTCCATTCACGCTGTGAGATCTGCGGGGAGAACTCGCGGTCTCCGAGGAAGTACAGATACTGGCCATCGGGTGAAAATGAAGGCTGATACTCGGAAAACACGCCTTCAGATACCTGTCGCGTCGCGCCATCGGCGACGCTGTAGATATAGAGTGCCCGCAGGCCACTTGGCTGTGTCTGGCTGAAGGCCAGCAGGTCGCCGGCCGGCGACCAAGTGTGATCGCGGTTGCGCCAGCCGGGATCCCTCCCGACTTCGCGCAGTTCGCCCTTGCCGTCGGCGGGCACAACATAGATGCGTCCATCCTTGTCAGTGACGGCAACGTGCTTGCCGCCGGGCGCGAACAGCGGCCGGTAGAAGCGGGTCTGGTTGCCGGAAGTGATCTGCACAGGCTCAGCGCGGCCGCTGGCCGGCATGGTATAGAGCTCTTCCTCGCCGCTGATGTCGGATACAAACACCACGCTCTGGCCGTCATCCGACCAGTCGGACTCGCGATCATGGGCGGTGGAGCGGTCAGTCAGGCTGCGGGTCAGGCCATCGCCGACCGGCGCGTTGAACAGGTTGCCACGGGCCTCGAAAAGGACGCGCTGACCAGTCGGGCTGAGCTGGGCTCGATTGATCTGCCCGGCCACGCTGGCGGTGCGTACGCGTCGATTGACGCCGTCGTCGGGCACCTGAATCACGATGCCGGTATCGCTGCTGTCGCGGGTATCGAAGATGCGAAGCTGGCCGTTGGATTCGTAAACGATCCGGCCATCATTGCCGGCGCTGGCCCAGCGCACATCCCAGTCGGTGTGAAAGGTCAGTTGGGTAACTTCCAGCGTTTCCGGATCGACACGATACAGATTCAACGTGCCATCACGATCGGATACGAAATACCCCATGCCATCGATCCACATTGGATCGCGGTCAGTGCGTGGGTGGCTGGTGATCTGGCGAGCGTCGTTGGCGTCCAGATCGAACAACCACAGGCTCTGGGCCCAGCCACCCTGGTAGCGCTTCCAGGTCCTGAAGTCGCGAAACAGTGGCGAGTAGAACAGTTTGGTACCGTCCTCGTTGAATGTCCCGGCTCCTGACACCGGTACCGGCAGCGCTTCGGGCAGCCCGCCGGCGACAGGCACCGTATAAAGCGTCGCCGAGCTGGAACCCCAGGCGTCGCGTCGCGAACGAAACAGCACGTGTTCACCATCCGGCGTCCAGCCATAGACCTGATGGTCGTAACCCCAGCGTGGCGGCAATGGCCCGGCTGCCGGGTACCAGGTCAACTGCCATGGCTCACCCCCTGAGGCAGGCATGACATAGACTTGTTCATCGCCGCCGTATTGGCCGGTAAACGCGATTGACTGGCCATCGGGTGAGAACTTCGCGAACAGTTCAAGCCCCGGGTGACTGGTCAAACGGTAGGCTGTGCCAC
>JBLRWT010000386.1:0-2932 GCA_047921095.1 Wenzhouxiangella sp.
TGTACCTGGGCTCGCAGATCGGCAACGGGTTGCAGCTCAAGACCATCGAACCCCGTAATGTCCAGCCACAGACCGTTGCCATAAGGCTGATCGCCGAAATCGCGGCTCCATGCGGGACCCTACACGTGTTAGGCTGTACTTCATCGACCCCACTGCTTGGTGGGGACTGTTCTGGAAAACGGCGAATCTAGCCGAAATTCACGATACCGCTCCTACTGAGCCCTGCTTCGCTCAAGGAGTTACCATGTCCCCAGTTTTCTCAGGCCCGATTCGGGCTGGTCCGAGTTTGTCTCAAATCCTGCCAGGTCAGCAGCATCGACCGGGTCAACATGGCTCGACGATCACCCTGGATCCGCCTGCGGCCACCGTACCCTTTCCCGAGTCCGCGGCAGTGCCTGCCGCTGACGCAAAACCTCTTTTTTCCGGGCCCGACGTCATTGGCTTCGCCGTCGTAGCGCCTAGGCAAGCGAGCGCGATCGTCTATTGCGAGGGCAACTTCGGCGCAATTGATGGAAAGACCGCCAACGGCCTTGTTCGGCATTCCCAGCGGTACAGAATTCTCTCCGTGATTGACAGCGAGAAGGCCGGTTGCGACTCGGGAGAGCTGCTCGACAATGTTGCCAATGGCATCCCCGTTTGTCGCGATCTGACCGATGCGCTGGCCCGGTCTGAGGATACGCCGGACTACTTCATCTATGGCATGGCACCCGCCAGCGGGATGCTGTCGGCCAATGAGCGTGGTCTGGTGCTCAGCGCCATCGACCTGGGAATGAACATCGTCAATGGACTGCACGAGTTCCTGACCGATGACCCGGAGTTCGCGGCGGCCAGCAAGGCCAACAATGTGGAAATCATTGACGTCCGCAAGCCGCGCGCGAAAAACGAGCTGCGCTTGTTCAGCGGACGCATTCACGATGTGACTTGTCCGCGCATCGCGGTGCTTGGCACCGATTGTGCGATCGGCAAGCGCACCACGGCCACGGTGCTTGCACGTGCGCTCAATGAGGTCGGTCTCAATGCAGTAATGATTGGCACCGGGCAGACCGGCCTGATCCAGGGGGCGCGATATGGTGTAGCGATGGATGCCGTGCCTTCACAGTTCTGTGCTGGTGAGCTCGAGGCGATCATTGTCGACGCGTTTGAAACCGAGCAGCCAGATGTGATCATCATCGAGGGTCAGGGTGCGCTGAGCCATCCGGCCTTTTCAACCACCTCGTTCATTCTCCGCGGCAGTTGTCCGGATGCGGTCGTGCTGCAGCATGCGCCGGCGCGAACCACCCGCTGCGACTTCGACCAGATGCCCATGCCGTCGCCGTCAACCGAGATCAATTTGATCCAGACCTTTTCCAACACACGGGTCATCGGGCTGACCATCAACCACGAGCACATGAGCGAGGCCGAAGTTGATGCGGCAATCGGTGCATATGAATCTGAACTTCAAATCCCCGCGACCGACGCACTGACTCGCTCGCCCAAGCGGTTGCTCGACATGGTCTTTGCAGCCTTCCCCGAACTGGACCAGAAGCTGCTGGCCAAGGCGGGGTGACCGCACCCCGCCTCGATGTCGATCTCGGCAAGATCGAAAACAACGCTCGAACCCTGATCGGCCGACTGGCCAAACGCGGCATTTCGGTCACGGCAGTGACCAAGGCTGCCCTCGGTTCTGCTGCTATTGGCCAGGCGCTGTTGCGCGCCGGCGTCAGCGCTCTGGGTGATTCCCGCATCGAAAACATCGAAGCCATGCGTCGCGAGCAAATAGCCGCACCAATGACATTGATCCGATCGCCAATGCTTCATCAGGCCGAGCGTGTCGTGCGATCGGCCAACGTCAGCTTCAATACCGAGCTGGCCGCCATCAACCGGCTCTCGGCCGTGGCTCGCCAGGCAGGCCATCAACATCAAATCGTCCTCATGGTTGAGCTCGGGGATCTACGCGAAGGCATCATGCCGCATGATCTGGAAAACATGGTGCGTGCTGTACTGCTGCTGCCGAACATCATTTTGCTTGGAATCGGGACCAACCTCGCTTGCCAGAACGGGGTGGCGCCCGACGCCAACAACATGGCCGCGCTTTCGGCCCTGGCCGAGTCTATTGAGCATACATTCGGCATCCATCTGGGCCTGGTCTCCGGCGGCAACTCCGCCAACCTAGATTGGGCACTGAGCGGTGCTGACACCGGCAGGATCAACAACCTGCGGCTCGGCGAGGCGATCCTGCTCGGCTGCGAACCGTTGCAGCGCCGACCCATTGACGGCCTGCACACTGATGCCATCACCCTCGTCGCCGAGGTGATCGAGTCCACGATCAAGCCGACACGACCATGGGGAACAATCGCTCAGACGGCCTTCGGATCAATGCCGACTCAAGCGCATCCAACGACCGGTTCATGCGACAGCTCCCGCTCGATCCTGGCCATCGGACGCCAGGACGTCGACCCGTCAGGCCTGCAGCCGCCGCCAGGCATCCGGATCCTGGGCGCCAGCAGCGATCATCTCATCGTGCAATCGGACCACGGCGACCTGGCCGTCGGCCACGAGATCGGATTCGGCCTCAATTACAGCGCACTGGTCCGCGCAATGACATCGCCATTCGTGACCAAGTGCATGAACAAGACGGCGGGCCCACCAGTGTGTGGGAAGACGCGACCTACAGCCTTTGCATTGCCGTCTGAGCCATTTAACCTGGATGACGATCTATAGCACCGCAGGGGCGCCCCCAACGAAGCCCTCCCCGCTCTAGACAACGGAATCTTGGCGCACTCCCGCTGTCTTACGAACCACGAAGCAAGAATGGAGAATGTCGATGATCGCCGAACATAAGCCGACTCCGGGAAATCCGATGCCCATGATGACCTTGCCCTTGACGGATGGGGGTGAGGCGCAGCTTGGTGGGGGCGGGTGGCAGGTTGTTGTCGTCTACCGCGGGCGTCAC
>JBLRWT010000387.1:0-2910 GCA_047921095.1 Wenzhouxiangella sp.
GGATCGCGCTGACCACGAAGGCCACGGTCCCCGGTATCGACGAGGGGAAGTTCCAGGAGCTCGCGGAGAACGCCAAGGCCGGTTGCCCGGTCTCACGGCTCTTCGCGGCCGCCGAGATCACCCTGGAGGGCAGCGGCAAGCTGGGCGAGACGCTGGCCGAACTCGGTGATGAGCTTCGCTTCGTGTTGATTTCCGCCGACGTCCACCTGGCGCCGGTTTCGGAAGCCATGGAACAGGCTGACCTGATGGGCGACACCTTGAAAGTCGCGGTCGAGCCCAGCAAGCACGCCAAGTGCATTCGCTGTTGGCATCACCGCGATTCGGTAGGCAGCAATCCGGATCACCCGGAGATTTGCGATCGTTGCGTCGACAACGTCACGACCGCCGGCGAAACCCGGCGCTGGGCCTGACCATGCTGCCAATGAGACCTCACAAGTACCTGATGTGGCTCGGACTGGCTGCTGTCCTGGTGTTGCTTGATTTCTGGACCAAGCATCTGGCCAGTCAGAATCTCACACTGTACCGACCAGTCGAGATTACCTCCTGGCTGAACCTGACCCTGGCCCATAACGAGGGTGCCGCTTTCAGCTTCCTGGCCGGCGCCGGCGGCTGGCAGCGCTGGTTTTTCAGTGTCGTGGCGGTCATCATCAGCCTGATCCTGATGATCTGGCTATGGCGCCTGCCCAATCGCTCCCGGTTGTTGCCGGTCGCCATCAGCCTCGTCCTTGGTGGCGCCATCGGCAATCTGATCGATCGTATCCGGTATGGCTACGTGGTCGACTTTATCGACATTCACTACCAGGGCTGGCACTGGCCGGCGTTCAACGTGGCCGACGCCGTGATCGTTCTGGGTGTGATCCTGCTGCTGATCGAGGGCTTTATCCCCCGCCGCGGTCCCGAGCCGCCCAGGCTGTGAAGCGGGCCGACATTGTCATCGTCGGCGATGGCATCGTCGGTCTGACCACGGCCCTGGCCCTGACCGAGCGCGGGCACCAGGTTCTGGTCGTCGAGGGACCGGCCAGCGGCGAGAGATCACCAGCCGAAGGCTTTGTTTCCCCGGTGCCGCCATGGCGTCATCCTGAACTGGTCCAACGCTTGATCGCCCGCTCCAGGGAGATGTTGCCTGAACTTGTAACCGCCCTGGGGCAAGCGACCGGGGTCGACTGCGGCTTTCAAAAACATGGTCTGCTGCTGACTGGCGACCAACTCGGGGGCGGTCGTGAATGGCTGGAGAAAAGTGACCTGAGGTGGCAGTGGGGACCGGTCGCCGGGTTCGAGCCCAGCCTGTCGGGTGGTGAACAACCAGCGCTGCTGATTGAAGATATCAGTCAGATTCGGAGCGACCGCCTCGAACGGGCGCTGGCCCTGACCTTGTCTCAGAGAGGTGTTCCCGTACTGGTCGGCCGAGCCGTCTCCCGCCTGCAGGTCGCCGGCAACATCGTCCTTGGCGTGGAACTGGCCGATGGCCGCCGGGTCGATGCCGACACCGTGGTGCTGGCGGCCGGGGCCATGACCAATCCACTGTTGTTCGACTCCGGGTTGCAACCGATCCAGATCGACCCGGCCAGCGCGCCATGGCTGATGTTCAACCCGGCCAGTCAATTGATTACCCACGCCATCAACACAGGTGATTGTTGCTTGATACCCGGCGCCGACGGTCGCATTCTCGCAAGTTCACTGCTCGAAGATGAAGGGCAGGGTGCCGACGATGACTTCCTGACGCGGATCGCCAACTGGCTGCCGGCCTTGAGTCGATTCGACCTGGAGTCCAGATGGGTGGGTGCGCGACCTGACCCCGGCCGGCAATTGCCGGCGATTGGCGCCTATCCCCAGCTTCGCGGGCTGTGGATCAATTCCGGCCATTTGCGCAGTGGTCTTGGCATCGCCCCGGCGGCAGCCGAGCTGCTGGCCGAGGAAATGAACGGCGGACCGATCATTTCCGAACTGGCGGTCAGGCTGGCCTAAGACTCCCAAGTTGCAACGTCAAGCATGCGTAAGGCATCGAACCTTCCTGCTAGAATAATGGTCTGACAGCCACCAACTATTAACTCGGCAATCATGTTAAAAACACGCCCCGTGTTGAAAACATGCCCGTAATTTCAAAGAGGACGGTTTTGAATCTATGAACGATCATTTGCGAACCACATCAATTCCCCGCACTTCCGGCGTCGAGATCGACGAGAGCGCGCGCAAGGTCCTGCGCAGCACATGGAACCTGCTGGCCATGACGTTGTTGTTCAGCGCCGGCATGGCCATGCTGGCCATGGTCAACAATTGGCCGTACCCCGGGGTCATGATCACCCTGGTCGGGTATTTCGGCCTGCTGTTCCTGACCATGTACCTGCGTAACTCGGCCTGGGGCGTTCTGAGCGTGTTTGCGCTGACCGGTTTCATGGGGCTCACCTTCGGCCCGATCATCAACAGCTACCTGACCGTGTTCAGCAACGGCCACGAACTGGTGATCGCCGCCATGGGCTCGACCGCCGTCGCCTTTGTCGGGCTTTCCGGCTTTGCCCTGGTGACCAAAAAGGACTTCAGTTTCCTCGGGCCGTTCCTGTTCGTCGGCATTCTGGTCGCATTCGTCGCGGCCCTGGCTTCGATCTTCCTGAACATGAGCGCCCTGGGTTTGGCTGTTTCAGCCATGTTCGCCCTGCTGATGTGCGGGCTGATCCTGTTCCAGACCCAGCAGATCGTCCGCGGCGGCGAGCGCAACTACATCATGGCCACGGTCACGCTGTTCGTGTCCATCTACAACCTCTTCGCCAGCCTGCTCCACCTGTTCGGCTTCTTCTTCGGCGAAGACTAAAAGGAAAGGGTTCAGGGTTCAGGATTCAGGTAGAACCCACCTGAACCCTGAACCCTGAACCGGAAACCGGAAACCGGTCTCCTTTTCCCTTTTCCCATTCCCCT
>JBLRWT010000388.1:0-2910 GCA_047921095.1 Wenzhouxiangella sp.
GTATCTCGTGCTCGGAGCGGTCCTCGTCATCGGTGTTGCGGTGACCGTGTGGTCCGTCGCGACGAGCACGCTCAGCGGCGCCGTGACCGCCCCGGTCGAAGTCGAGGGGATCGAGGATTCGGAGCGCCTGGTCGAGCTGGCGCGTCGATCCGGAGCCCATCTGCCATTCGATCTGACCACGGCCTATATCAACACCATTCCTCCGCATCGCCAGCCAGCGATGCCGGGTGACGGCTCGATGGAGCGACGCATTCGTTCCATCATCCGCTGGAATGCCATGGCGATGGTGGTCCGCGCGGGCAAGCGTGGCGGTGAACTCGGCGGTCACATCTCCAGCTATGCATCGGCCGCCACCCTGTATGACGTCGGGTTCAACCACTTCTTCAAGGGCGCCGACCACCAGGATGGCTCCGACCTGCTGTTTATCCAGGGTCATTCCTCGCCGGGCATTTATGCCCGGGCGTTTCTGGAAGGCCGTATCAGCGAAGATCAACTTGATCGTTTTCGCCAGGAAGTGGATGGCGAGGGCTTGAGCTCCTATCCCCACCCCTGGCTGATGCCCGATTTCTGGCAGATTCCGACCGTGTCGATGGGTCTCGGACCCATCATGGCGATCTACCAGGCCCGGTTCCTGAAGTACCTGCACAATCGCGAGATGGCCGAGGCGGCCAAGCGCAAGGTCTGGTGTTTCCTTGGCGACGGCGAAACCGACGAGCCCGAGTCCCTTGGCGCCATTTCCCTGGCCGGTCGCGAGAAGCTCGACAACCTGGTGTTCGTGGTCAACTGCAACCTGCAGCGGCTCGACGGCCCCGTTCGCGGCAACGGCAAGATCATCCAGGAACTCGAAGGTGTGTTCCGCGGTGCTGGCTGGAATGTCATCAAGGTCATCTGGGGCTCCTACTGGGATCCATTGCTGGCCCGCGACAGCAAGGGGTTGCTGCGCCGGCGCATGGAAGAGGCGCTCGACGGTGACTACCAGAAGTACAAGGCCAATGACGGCGCTTACGTTCGCGAGCACTTCTTCGGCGGCTACGAGGAACTGAAGGAGATGGTCGCCGACCTGTCCGACGAGGATATCTGGCGTCTGAATCGCGGCGGTCACGACCCGCACAAGATCTATGCCGCCTACCATGCCGCGACGCATCACAAGGGCCAGCCGACCGTGATCCTGGCCAAGACGATCAAGGGCTATGGCCTCGGCAAGTCGGGCGAAGGGCAGAACATTTCGCATCAGCAAAAGAAGCTCGACGAGGAAGGCATCAAGTACTTCCGTGATCGCTTCAACGTGCCCTTGTCGGATGAAAAGCTGGCCGATGTGCCCTACTACCATCCCGGCGACGACTCCGATGAAGTCCGCTATCTCAAGGCGCGGCGCAAGGAGCTGGGTGGCAACCTGCCCAAACGTGTGGTCGAGTCCAGGCCGCTGGAAATCCCCGAGCTTTCGGCGTTCGAAACCGTCACCAAGGGATCGGGCGATCGCGAAATTTCCACCACCATGGCCTACGTGCGTTGCCTGGCCGTGCTGCTGCGTGACAAGAACCTCAAGAAGAACATCGTGCCGATCATCTGCGATGAGGCGCGCACCTTCGGCATGGAAGGCCTGTTCCGCCAGATCGGCATTTATGCCCCTTTCGGGCAGCTTTACGAACCGGTCGATTCGGACCAGTTGATGTACTACAAGGAAGATCAGAAGGGACAGGTCCTGCAGGAAGGCATCACCGAGGCCGGATCGATGAGTTCATGGATTGCGGCGGCGACCAGCTATGCCTCCAACGGCCTGCCGATGATCCCGTTCTATGCCTTCTATTCCATGTTCGGCTTCCAGCGTATCGGCGACCTGGCCTGGGCGGCCGGCGACATGCGCGCCCGGGGGTTCCTGATCGGCGGCACCTCGGGCCGGACGACCCTGAACGGTGAAGGCCTGCAGCACGAGGATGGCCACAGCCATGTCCTGGCCGGCACGATCCCGAACTGCGTGAGCTACGACCCGACCTTCGGCTATGAGCTGGCGGTGATCATTCAGGATGGCCTCAAGCGAATGTATGCCGACGAAGAGGATGTCTACTACTACATCACCGTGCTCAACGAGAACTACGAGCATCCAGCAATGCCTGAAGGGGTCGAGGATGGGATCTGCCGCGGCATGTATCTTTATCGGGATTCCGGGCTTGGCACCGGTTCTCCGGACAAGGCCCGGGTGCAGCTGATGGGCAGTGGCGCCATCTTGCGCGAAGTGATTGCGGCGGCCGATCTGCTGGCCGAAAATTATGGTCTGGACAGTGATATCTGGTCGGTGACCAGCTTCAATGAAATCCGCAAGGAAGCCCACGCAGTGACGCGACGTCATCGCCTCAACCCAGAGAACAAGGCGCCGAAGCCCTACATCACCGAATTGCTCGAAGGCCGTCCCGGCCCGGTGGTGGCAGCGACTGACTATATTCGCAGTTTTGCCGACCAGGTCCGCGAGTACATCCCGCAGGACGACTACCTGGTTCTTGGCACCGATGGCTTCGGGCGCTCCGATACGCGTGAGAACCTGCGACGGTTCTTCGAGGTCGATCGCAACCATATCGCCTGGGCTGCCCTGGTGGGTTTGAACCGGCGTGATCAATTCAGCGACGACGATCTGGTCAAGGCCAGGAGCGCGCTGGAAATCGATCCCGACAAGCCATTTCAGCTGACTGTTTGACGACCCCATTAGTAACCACGAAGGACACGAAGGGCTGTGGTTGACCATCTATTTCAAGAATTGACGGAAAATTCGCTATGAGCAACACCCGTGAGATCAAGGTTCCAGATATCGGCGATTTTGACAAGGTGCCGGTGATTGAAGTGCTGGTTGCCGAAGGAGACCAGATCGAGGCCGAGCAGTCGCTGGTCACCCTGGAATCCGACAAGGCCACGATGGAG
>JBLRWT010000389.1:0-2904 GCA_047921095.1 Wenzhouxiangella sp.
ACGGATTTTTCCGATCGGCTGTGTTTTACTGACCGCCAGCAGGCGTACACTGGAGGCAGAACGATTCGCGGGTTGGCAGGCTGCATCAATTCGGGCCTGAACGGCAACCAGGCGTTCGGCAGGCTTTTGTTTGACAGTGGACATACGCTAGTATCAGTACTTTGGTTATTTCCCGATCATCGGCTGCGGGCCGTTTCGGGTGTGTGGGACAAGGAACCTCATGGACATTACCGAACTGCTTGCGTTTACCGTAAAAAACAAGGCGTCTGACCTGCACATCTCTGCTGGTCTGCCGCCGATGATTCGCGTGGATGGCGATATGCATCGTATCAACACGCCGGCCATCGAGAACAAGGAAATGGCGGAACTGGTCTACTCGACGATGAGTGATCACCAGCGACGTGACTACGAGGCCAACCTGGAGGTGGATTTTTCCTACAACGTGCCGGGTCTGGCGCGATTCCGGGTCAACGCCTTCCATCACCACCGTGGCATTGGCGCGGTCTTCCGCGTGATCCCGAATGAAATCTGGACACTCGAGGATATCCATGCGCCCCCGGTCTTCAAGGACATCATCGAGGTCCCGCGCGGATTGATCCTGGTGACAGGCCCGACCGGCTCGGGCAAGTCAACCACGCTGGCGGCAATGATTGACCACCTCAACAAGACCGTCCCCGGGCACATCCTGACGATCGAAGACCCCATCGAATTCGTTCACACCTCGCAGCGATGCCTGATCAACCAGCGCGAAATCAAGCGCGATACCCATGGCTTCAACCAGGCCCTGCGCTCGGCCTTGCGTGAAGATCCGGATATCATCCTGGTCGGTGAGTTGCGCGATATCGAAACCGTGCGCCTGGCGCTGACCGCGGCCGAAACGGGCCACCTGGTCTTCGGCACCCTCCACACCTCTTCGGCGCCAAAGACCATCGACCGCATCATCGATGTCTTCCCGGGCGAGGAAAAGCCGATCGTCCGGTCGATGCTGTCCGAATCGCTTCGCGCCGTGATTTCGCAGACGCTGCTCAAGCGAGTGGCGGGCGGTCGAATTGGCGCCCATGAGATCATGGTGGCCACCCCGGCGATCCGTAACCTGATCCGCGAGGACAAGGTCGCCCAGATGTACTCGGCCATCCAGACCGGCCAGAACGTGGGCATGACCACCCTTGACCAGACCCTGATCGAACTGGTCCGGCGCGGTGTCGTTGCCAAGCCCGAGGCAATGCGCAAGGCGCAAAACAAGGCCGCGCTCGCATGACATCGGGTCACGTTCGAATTACAGGAGAATCAGGATGACAACGAATATTCAGGACTGGCTGCGTCAGTTGAGCGACAAGAAGGGATCCGACCTGTTCGTCATCGTGGGGGCTCCGCCCTGCATCAAGGTCAATGGCAAGATCAAGCCACTGACACGCGACGCTTTGGGCCACGAAGCGACCGTCGACATCATCCACGGCATCATGACGCCGGCGCAACGGGAAGAGTTTCAGACCACCAAGGAGTGCCAGTTCGCGATCTCCCTGGAAGGCGTGGCCCGTTTTCGTGTCAGTGCCTATTTTCAGCGCAACAGCGTTGGCATGGTCTGCCGCCGGATCGAGACAAAGATTCCGAGCTTTGAAGAACTGGATCTGCCCGACACCCTCTCCGAACTGGCGATGGCCAAGCGCGGCATCATTTTCCTGGTCGGGGCCACCGGCACGGGCAAGTCCACGACACTGGCTGCCATGGTCGGGCACCGCAACTGCAATTCCTCGGGGCACATCATCAGCATCGAGGATCCGATCGAATATGTTCACAAGCATCGCAAGAGCCTGGTGACCCAGCGTGAAGTCGGCATTGATACCGATTCCTTCGATGTGGCGCTGAAGAACACCCTGCGCCAGGCGCCTGACGTGATCCTGATCGGTGAAGTCCGGACCCGCGAATCCATGGAGCACGCCATCACCTTTGCCGAAACCGGTCACCTTTGCCTGACGACGCTGCATGCCAACAATGCCAACCAGGCCATGGACCGGATTCTTCACTTTTTCCCTGAAGATCGGCATTCGCAAATCCTGCTTGATCTTTCCTTCAATCTCAAGGCCGTGATTGCCCAGCAACTGGTGCCCGCGGCCGACGGCAGCCGAAGGCATGTCGCGCTGGAGATCCTGATCAATACCCCATTGATTCAGGAAAAGATCCGCAAGGGCAAGATTGCCGAGATCAAGTCGATCATGAAGGATTCGACCCACCATGGCATGGTGACCTTCGACCAGAGCCTGTTGGCGCTGTACCAGGATGGCGTGATTGCCTACGAAGAGGCGCTGCGCCATGCCGATTCGGCCAATGATGTGCGGCTGGCAGTCAAGCTCAGCGAAGGTGCGGACTCGGAATCCCTGAGTGGCTCGCTGCAGGATCTGAACCTGGTGGATGACCGTTGAAGGTCAGCTTTAACCTTCCGTTAACCGGGCTTCATTTAACATTTGAAGCTGTTGGTGCCGCAACATGCCGAAGCAAGCGACAGCACCAACGGTTACGGGGCAATGTGGGCCCAGGCGGGATTCCCGCCTGGGTCGTTTCTTACTAGTGATCTCATTAGTATCAGCGAATCGAGCTCTAGCGCCATGCGCATACTCATAATCGAGGACAACCGCGACATCGCGGCCAATCTCGGGGATTTCCTTTCTGATCGCGACCACGAGGTCGACTACGCCTACGATGGCGTGACCGGCCTGCATCTGGCGATCGTCAACGAGTTCGACGCCATCGTCCTTGACCTGGCGCTGCCCGGTATGGACGGTCTGGACGTGTGTCGCAAGTTGCGCGAAGAGGTGCGCAAGGAGACACCAGTGCTGATGCTGACGGCGCGCGATCAGCTTGACGACAAGCTGGCCGGCTTCGAATCGGGTGCGGACGACTACCTGG
>JBLRWT010000390.1:0-2903 GCA_047921095.1 Wenzhouxiangella sp.
GCCTCCGCCGCGGCGATTCCGGACACGATCACCATGCCGTCGGCGCGGGGCTTGGGCAGCGCAAGCGGATTCCAGCGCAGCATCGGACTGGTCGCGGTCGCCACAAAATTACCGGTCGCAACATCGATCCAGTGCACGCGGGTGCCGGTTGGCAAGGGCGAGACGATGATCAGCCTGTCGTCAGCCACCGTGAAGTTCATCAGCGTGGATCGGCCGCTCTGCAGCAGCATCCGCTCTTCCAGGGCTAGTGAACGCTCGAGCAGGATCTCCCCATCGTCAGCGCGAAAATGAGTCAGGCGCGTCTCATCGTCAGCCACCTGAACCAGCAGCCACCCGGAACTTGTCCTGAACAACGTAGGACTGGATGGAGATGCCGGGCTTGCGATGAAATGCTCCCACAGCAGATTTCCGGTGACCTCGGAGTGGACGCGTACGACGCGCGTGCGAATCGGCCACGGATATTCCGAAGAAAGCGAAGTGCCTACCATCGCCAACTGCCCGTGCCCGAGCGCGATGCTCGGGAAACCCTTGTCACCGTTGCCAAATGTGGTGCGCCAACCGGGTGGAGGCAGGATGGAAATGCCTGAATCGACGGGTGCATCCAGTGACTCGAACGACCAAACCATTCCCGAATTACCGGTCGTGAACGTCACTAGTGCCGCTTGCCCGTTTTCACCAAAAACCACATTCTGCAGCGTGGACCGATCCGCATACAGACGCTCGGGAAGACCACCATCTGCCTCGATGATGGTGCCGTCCAAAGCGATGAATCGACGCCGGATCAGTTCGCCCCCAGACGGGCCTGCATGAATTACCTCGACGTGATCTCCGATCTCGGGGTTCAGAAAACCGGTAAACCCGCCCCAGTCAACCGGTTCGAACAGGAGGCTGCCGGTCCGGCGATCAAAACAGCGGACTTCCAGCCCGGTTGCGCCACGAGCCGCGATCGATCGCTCGACAAGCGTGCAAGCAACTTCGGCATTCGCCGCGAGTTGAAATTGCGGTGTGTTGCTGGTGATTTCGATCGATTGACCGCGCTGCCAGACAAACTTCAGGTCTGTATCGAGACCATGCAACGTCCAGGAATCGCGTGTCAGCGTGATCGCCAGGCTGCCGGTTTCGTCGACGAAAGCCGCCGCGACGGCAGAGTCGATGGAAACATCCGGCAACTCCAGCTCGACCATTTGGCCATCCAGACGAGCCTCCATCAGGGACTGCGCCAACCTGAGGTCACCGAATGGATAGATCCGATCGGCACGCATGACAATCACGCTGCCATCGATTCGCCCGGCCACCGGCCGCGAGTCCTCCCCGACGGCCCACCGCACCACATCGCCGGTCCGGAGATCAAAGGCCTGGATCTCATGTGGCTCCGGGATGTTGAAGCCATCCACGAACAGCCAGGCGTAGCGGCTGTCATGCGGCGAAAACACCTGGTCTCGCACCAGATTGAACTGGGTCCGTGACCAGCGCTCCAGACCATCCGACCCGACCAGATGAACGCCATTCGAGGTCACGACCAGCGCACCTTCGGCTTGCATCCGCGCGTGATTGAAGGACTGGGCCCGGGGCGCCTCCCATATCCAGGCCAGATTGCCCGCGCGGTCAAACGCGGCCAGGCGCTCGCCGAGCTCGAAGGAAATGTACGGCGTGACGTGCAGACCGTCGCTAATCGAGCCGATCGGCACGATGACGCTGCCCATGGTCGCATCGAAGTCCGGCAGCGGCCGCTGCCACTGAATGCCGGTCAGGTCGACGTGAATCACGCGCCCATCGGATGTGTGCACGAATGCCGAGGCCTGCTCCGGATCAGGGCTCAAGCCAACGATTTCGCCCTCGATCCCGGCAATCGTGCGCTTCTCGCAGCTTACGCTGAAGCGCACCAGGAGGCCATCTTCGTCGACCATCCACATTCCGCCCTGCCCATCGAGATCACGGGCAAAAATCGTCCGTTCCGAAACGTGGTCACGATCAAAGATCGTCAGCGTCCTCCGATCGCCCAGGCTCTCCAGCGAGCAGACTGGCAGCGTGTCCGTTTCGCCGCGGCGATCAAGCAACAGAAGCCCCAGCTCCCCTTTCACAATCACATGGTTGCCATCGAAGGAAAATCCGTCGAAACGACTGGCGGTTCGAACACCGGCAAGCAGCGGGCTGCCATGCTTGCCCACCAGCATATCGCGCTCGTCGAACATCAGGACACGACCGTCGTGCAGATAAACGCCGTAGCCGCCATCGGGATCGGAGATCACAAGCCGAATGGCCGAAGGCGGCTCGGTCTGCACCGGCAAGGGCGTCACGCGCTGCGGCGGCGCAGCCTCAGCCGCGAAACAAGCGGCAATCAGAATCCAGATTGACCGGCATGCCGCAGTACGCCTGGACCTACGGAAGAATGCAACCCAGACAAGCCACTGGTCCAGAACACCGCGCTCCAACTTGTTTTGATGCATTCTGAGGGACCCAACCATCGAATTAGAACAAAGCATCAGAATAATACTTCGTTGGACTGCGACACGTCTACACAGCCGCTGCAATCAGAGTTGGCATCGAAGTATCCTCAAATGGCGATTGCGGCTGATGCGAAATACTGATACACCACAAGCTTCGCGGCCAGAATTCCACCGGCCAGATCAGTATGGTCGTGTCAGAAGTCGATCAGCAGTCGATCGCAGGTAAGCCTCTCCGGTCGAGACCTCGGTCAGCACGCAGCCTTCGGCTGGCCTGTCGGCCTGTTCGGCAACCCGGCCAGAACCCGGGCCTGGCTAAAAAGAATCAGTCAGGTCGAAATCGCCGAACTCGATGCCCAGCGCGAGCTGGCCTCGAATACCCCCAGAATCCTGAGCGCAGCGCTGGTTATCCCGCACGGCCGAATCCTCGAGGCCGCCGGCCAGACATCGAAGGTCGTG
>JBLRWT010000391.1:0-2900 GCA_047921095.1 Wenzhouxiangella sp.
CCGCCAAGGCCGAGCAGGCCAAGCGAGGCCAGCACCATGCCCATGACCGAACCGCCGTAGAAGGCAACGCTCAGCGCCTTGCTGGCACCGAACTCGTGGGCAGCAGTCGTGGTGCGCACATTGGCGCGGGTGGCGGCGATCATGCCCAAAAAGCCTGCCAGCGCGGAACTGACGGCGCCGACCAGGAAGGAGATCGCGGTCTGAATGCCGAGCCCGGAAAAGCTCAGGGCCACAAAGATCACGGCGACCGACAAGCCGATCAGGATCAGTTCGCGACGCATGAACGCCAAAGCGCCTTCCTGGATCAGTTTGGCGATTTCGCTGGGCTTGCCGGGCATGGCCGGATAGCTCATGACGACGCGGTAAAGGATGAAGGCTACGATCAGGCCGACAACCCCAAGAATAGGGGGGATCATCATGTGGTTCATTTTTTCTCCCAGAATCAGGCTGGTATCAGAGCAAAACGCAAATGGACAAGGCCCCGAAGCATCTTCGGGGTCCACAAAACCGGGTAATTGTAGTGAGAACCAGGCCCGGTAGCAAATCGGACGTGACCGGTGCGGCAATTCAGCGGCTGAAAAAAGGGGTCAGTCGCCCCGGTAGATGCATCCGGAGGTGCAGGTTTCCTGGATCAGGATTTTGGATAATTCGGGTAGTTCAGGCTTGAGTCGCTGCCAGATCCAGCGCGCCAGATTTTCGCTGGTCGGGTTTTCCAGGCCGTCGATCTCGTTGAGATAATGATGGTCAAGCTGTCGGTAGATCGGCTCGAAGGCTTGCTTCAGATCGGCAAAATCCATGACCCAGCCAGCCGGCTCCTTGACGGGGCCTGTGATATGGATCTCGATCCGGAATGAGTGACCATGCAGCCGTTTGCATTTGTGACCATCAGGCACGTGCGGCAAAAAATGCGCCGCTTCGACCTGGAATACCTTGAACAGTTCCATGGTGCTATTGTAAGGGGCAGAGTCAAAGTTGAATACTGGTACAATTTCATCCATGGAGCTGTGGGTCCCGGGGGCGTCAATGGCGCGTGGATCAATTTGACCAAAAAAAGGGAGTGTCTGATGTCGGAAGTCGTGATTGTGCTGATATTGAAGCGGCGCTCAGGCGTGCTGGCTGCCGCTGTGGCAGCGGTGCACCGGGCCGGGCTGGAGTTTCAATCTCAGCGCATGATGAATGACGAGACTGTCCCCCGCTTGCTTCTGAACGTCACCGGAGAGCCGCGTGATGCCGACCAGATCATCGACGTTTTCGCCAACGTCGGCGGGGTTGCCGAAGTGGCCGATGTTCTTGTCAACGGCATCTCCTTGATGCACGGACTTCCTGAGCCCGAGCCAGAGCCCGAACCAGAACCAGAACCAGAGCCGGAGCCGGAGCCCGAACCAGAGCCGGAACCGGAGCCAATCAGGGAGCCCGAACCTGAACCCGAGCCGGTCAAGGAGCCAGAGCCGGAGCCGGAACCCGAGAAGGCTTCAGCAACCAGTCCCGTGCCGGACGTGTCCGAAACCCGGCCGGCAGAGCCAGCAACGGCCGCCCCCCAGAAATCCCCGGCCGAGCTCAAGGCAGCCATGGCTCGTCGCCGGCGCCGTCGGCGGTAGGTTGCCGCTGGGGGTTACCCGGCTTTCGTGCTCTCGCAAACAACATAGAGCTCTGCCAGACCCAGCGTGGTCATCGAATATCGCTGCAGCTCCGGGCTGTAATCAACGATAGGGTCCGTTCGCAGGGCAAAGCGCACCGGGCTGAAATCCAGCGCGCGCAGTTCCTTTTCGATACCGTCGACGGTGATGGGATTGAGCTCCGTGTACCAGCGCCAGTATTCCTTCGGCGAAGCCACGTGACCGGCGCGATCAATATATCGAGGCTCTCCGGCCAGGACGCGCTCCTTCAGTGTTTTTTCGTCAAGCTTCAGGTGAATCCAGGGATCGTCGAAAAACTCGCCAAGGTGATTGCCAACGCTGCCATAGAGCAGGCCCGGATGAGCGAAGAACAACCCGCCGGGGCGCAGGACACGCCGGATTTCGGCCAGGGCGCGGTCATAGCCCCCGGCAATGTGTTCCAGCGAGCCCCAGGACAGCACCGCATCGAAGCTGTTGTCCGCGAAAGACAGCCGGTTGGCATCCTCGGCCCGGAACGCCAGGCCAGGTGGATGGATCAGCGCTTCGGGCAGGTGATGCTCGCGGCAAATTTCCGGTAGACGTTCGAAGCCGCCGAAGGGATCGATGCCGATCAGCTTTTCCGGTTTCATGCGCAGGGCGATGCCCAGGTCGGTGATGCCATCGCCGCAGCCGACATCCAGCACACGCCCTTTCAGGCGCTGATCTTCGCGAAACAGAAAGTGGATGATGGTGCGTGCGGCATGATCGAAATGGCGATAGAACCAGTTGTTGCCGCCTTCGGCCCAACTGAGCTTGTTGATCGCAGGCGTATCACCGAGTGAACCCAGGCGCCAGGTGGTGTCCCAGGTGGGGCTGCCCTGCAGGGTGGCGGTGCTTCTGGCCCGCTCGCGAGCCTGGCCGTTGGTCTGGTCGCGCAGGATCAGGGTCAGAGTCGACCCATCCGGCCAGGTGCGCTCCTGAATGCATTCCAGCCGGTATTGGCCGCCTGGCAACCACGAGATGTCCTGGCCGGCCTGGCGCAAGAAATAATGGAATCGCTGCCCGTCGGGTGCGTCGACCAGCAACTCGGCGTCCAGGTCAAACAGGATCGGATCGGTCAGTTCGAACTCGCAAACCGGGGCGGGGCGGGCTTCAAAGCGGGTGATCTGCACGGCAACTCGGCAAGATGATGGTGATTGAGGCGGTGATTATAGAGGGACAAGGGGTGGGGTGCTCAAGGCTCAAGGCTCAAGGCTCAAGGCGAGGTCCCGGATCAAGTCCGGGATGACAATCGCGGCCAGGGGG
>JBLRWT010000392.1:0-2891 GCA_047921095.1 Wenzhouxiangella sp.
ATGGTTTCATTGGCCGGCAGGTCGACCAGCAATACCGCGAATTCATCGCTGCCGAGGCGTCCAACGCAATCGCCCGGACGAAGACTGCCTGAAAGCATGGTCGTGACCGTCTTGAGCACCTGGTCCCCGGCGGCCCTGCCCAGCACGTCGTTGACATGACGGAAGCCATCCACATCGAGCACGAGCAGCGCTACCTGCTCCTGGCGCCGATTCGCACGCGCCAATGCGTTGGCGACCTGGCGCTCGAAGGCGCGTCGGGTCGGCAGACCAGTAATCTCATCGTGTTCGGCGCCAAAGCCGCGGCTTTTCTCAGCGTCGGGCTCTGTTTCGGTAGCTCGCCTGAACTTGTCGATGGCAAAATTCAGCGATTCTCCAATCTCGAGAAGGAGGCGCGCCTCATCTCGATCGAAAGCACCAGACTGGCTGGCATAGACGGCGAAGCAGCCGATCACCTGATCGTTGTGACACAGGGGAATAGCGGCCATTGAAGCATAGCCAAGCTCACTGCCTCGGCCGCCGCCGAGGAAAGCATCCCGGCGACAATCGTTGACAAAGGTTGACTTGCCGGTTTCCAGCGTCCGGCTGATGGGCGAGCCAACAGGTAACTGTGCTCGATCGACAACGCGGTCGCGTATCAATGCATGGCCAGGGCCACTGTGGGCGACGGCGCGCACATGTCGACCATCGGGATCAAGCATCACCACCCAGGCCATCAAATATTGGCCTTCGGCGACGGCTACACGACAGGCTTCGTCGAGCAAGGGTTCGAGCTCGTGTTCACGCAACAGACTGCTCTTGACGGTGCGCAGCATTCGGTAAAGACGGTTGATGGAGTGGAGTTCATTGCGGCTTTTGTTCAGTGCCTTGAGGGACCGGTCCAGATGTCTCAGCATGTAGCGCAGCAACAGGTACAGCAGTATCGAGGTCGCCAGGACATAGCCCCAGCCCTTGAATTGCTGCACCTGGATCAGTTGCTGTTCATCGAAGTCAAGACGGGCAATAAACTGGTCGGAAAGGCCGATCCACAACGTACCGATAAAGCCATAGCTTGCCGCCACAGCCAGCGCGATCCAGCGCGTGGAAGCCGCCGCAGGAGGTGGCTTGCTCTTATTCCTTTTCACCGGCCTTTCCCTCTTTTTTCTTCCCTTTGCGATCATTCTCTCAGAAAGTCGCGGGAGATGCGATGTCCCAAGCAGTTCATGGCCATAGAGTCGCTTGCTTGGTAGCGGACCAAGAGTTATAGCCTCAGTTTGCGCCCGGCAAACACAAAGGTCAACAGTGCGCGGAATGTGTTGAGGGAGGTTTCCGGGGGGGAACCCGTAACCCTGAGATTGATGCCAAGCGGCGCTGCCCAGGGCTCGGTTTTCAAGCCTGGTTACGCTGTCGCCTTTTGAAGTCTTGATTCCAGTCGACACGTTATACTGGATGCATGGATCTGGATCCAATCAGCGCCAGGAACCCGTGTGTTTTCAGTACAGAAGAGTCTCCATGACCCGAAGAACTCGTTGGCAACTGGCTATTGTCGGTGCGATAGCGGCAATCGTTTCTGCCGCTTCCTTCCTTGTTTTTTTCAATGCCGTGCCCCCGCCCATGCGGGTGGCCGAGCCTCTCGGTTCAATCGCTTCAATCGACAGCGCGGAGTTCCGTCACCTTCAGCGCACGCTGCTGGGTGGCCGGGCACCTGAGGGCAATCGCATTGAAATCCTCGAAAACGGCGACGAAATCTTTGCGGCCAAGGTGGAGGCCATCGACAATGCCACCAGCACCATAACCTTCGAAACCTACGAGTTCTGGGGTGAGGCTATCGGCGGTGCATTTGCCGATGCATTGGCAGCAGCAGCGCGTCGTGGAGTCGCCGTTCATGCCGTCTTCGACTACATAGGTTCGGTTCCGGCCAATTCCGACAAGTTCCAACGAATGACGGATGCCGGCGTGGAGGTCGTACGTTGGCGCGAGCCTTCCTGGTACCAGATGGCACGCTTTAATTACCGTACGCATCGTAAATTGCTGATCGTCGACGGTCGTATCGGTTTTACTGGCGGGGCCAATGTTGCCGATGCCTGGAAAGGCAACCCGCAAACCGGCGGATACCGCGACAATCACTACCGCCTGGAAGGTCCGGTCGTGGCTGAGCTTCAGAAGGCTTTCCTGCTGAATTGGCTCAATGCCACAGCCCGCTTGCTTTACGGCCCTGAATATTTCCCACTGCCTGAAGAAGTTGGTGACCTGGCCGTCAAGGTGGTCAACAGCTCACCGGGAGAAGGTACTCACCAGATTCGCCTGATGTTGCTTTTGGCCATTGCCGCCGCGCGTGAGAACATTCGTCTGGCCACGCCCTATTTCTACCCTGACGACATGATCATGGACGCACTGCTCAATGCCCGTGAACGCGGCGTCAGCATCGATCTGTTGCTGCCCACCGAAGGTGCATACAGCACTGCGGTTCGCCAGGCCTCCATGAATCGCTGGGGAAGCTTGCTGGAGGCTGGGGTACGCATCCATGAGTACTTGCCATCCAAGTACCACGCCAAGCTCTACATCATCGATGGTTACTGGGTCTCCATCGGCTCATCCAATCTGGACAACCGCTCGTTCCGTCTCAACGACGAGACGAACCTCATCATCATGGACCACGAATTGGCCGGTGCCTTGATTGAACTTTTCGAACAGGACCTCCAGCAATCCAGAACCTACGACCTGGAAGTTTGGAAAGACCGCCCACGCATGAAACG
The DNA here is from genome assembly GCA_047921095.1 of Wenzhouxiangella sp. Taxonomy (GTDB): domain Bacteria; phylum Pseudomonadota; class Gammaproteobacteria; order Xanthomonadales; family Wenzhouxiangellaceae; genus Wenzhouxiangella. Next base: position 2,733 of record JBLRWT010000392.1, read on the forward strand.
CTTGATCGGCTGGCTAGCCATGACGGTGGGCTGGCATCTTTGACGGAAGACGGGAGACGGAAGACGGAAGACGGAAGACGGAAGACGGAAGACGGAAGACGGAACCCGTCAGCGCAATTGCTGGCCGGTGCGCAGGTCGAAGATGGTTGAGGGTTTATC
>JBLRWT010000393.1:0-2888 GCA_047921095.1 Wenzhouxiangella sp.
TCCAGGCCCTGGGCTTCGAGTTCGGTCTTTTTTCGTTCCTGGATGTAGGTCAGATTTTTTTTGTAGAGTTCGGCGACGCGTTCGACGCCGTTGGGGGCGAGGAAGCCCTGGTTGCCCGCGGCCATGAAGGTGGCGTAGACGCCGGAGGCGGCCATCAGGGCGGCCGAAATCATCTTGATATCCTGGCCTTCGTCGTTGGCCATTCGATTGGCCAGTTGAATGAATTGCTCGGTGGCCTTGTTGTGGGCCTCGATCTGTTTCTGTTTCTCGGACATGCGCCAACCTGGTGGATTCGTGAATGGAAGCTGCGGCCCGCGGGGGGAAGCATTAAAGCGCTTTAGAATACCATGGTCAGGCTGACGGACAAGAAGTGTGATTTGACATTACTTGCTCTCAGGTGCATCGTTGTTATTGGAGTTTCGAAGGGGAGTTCTTCTACCGTATGGTCAGATCCTGACGTGTCGGCAAAGCAAGCTGGGAGTCGTCCCTGGCAAATTTTGCTTTTTTTGGCCCTGTTGCCGGTCTTCGGCAGCAGCGCGGGCAGCTTGGCGTTCGCTGACGCGGAGCAGGGATTTGTTTTCGAACGTCAGGTAGGCCTGGTCGATCCGGTTCCAAGCCAGCCCCGCAGGCTGCTCAACACCCTGATGTCACAGTCTGAGGCATTGTTCGTGGCCATCACGGATCGACCATGGTGGAGAAACGGCTGGGCCTTCGGCATTCTCTTTCTCCTGATTTTTGCACTTGCAGCCATCATCCAGGGGCTTAATCTGCATCGCCGCAAATCGCTCGAGGCCGAAGTTCGACTGCGAACTGCCGAACTGGTCGAGCAGCAGGCGATCGTGCGACGACAGGCCATCGAGCTGAAAGATGCGCTGGAGTCCCGCACGCTTTTCTATGCCAATGTTGCGCATGAATTTCGCACGCCACTGACCCTGATCGAAGCCAGCCTTTCCAGGCTGGAAGACGAAGGGGGTGATGCCGAGTCGATCGAGCACAGTCGGCGCTATCTGCGCCGTCTGCTGCGCCTGGTCGACCAATTGCTCGACCTGTCCCAACTGAATGGCAGTGTGGACTTCGACCAGGGGGCGGTATGGGCTCTGGCCCCGGTGGTCAACAGCACGGTGGATGGATTTCAGGCGTTGGCAGAGCAAAACAAGGTGATGCTCGAGGCCGATATCGAGCCGGGGTGGTTCACTCGCTGCAGCCAGGAAAACGTGGAAAGCGTTCTGCTCAACCTCATCACCAATGCGCTGAAATTCTCTCCGCCCGACAGCGAAGTCAGTGTTTCCATGGTGGGCAACGAAGATGAAGTCATACTCGATGTGGCCGACAACGGCCCCGGAATTTCGGTTGACGACCAGGCGCTGATCTTTCACCGCTTTTTCCGCGCCCAGGATTCCACGGCCGCCGGAATCAGCGGAGCGGGAATCGGGCTCGCCCTGGTGCACGAAGCGGTAGTCGCCATGGGCGGGCGCATTGACATCGACAGCGAACCGGGCCGCGGAAGCCGGTTCAGGGTTTGCCTGCCAGCCTGGCAAGGAGGCCCTGAAGCTGAGCCGGTTGAAAAGCGGTCGGCAACGGCTGACCTGGCACGGATTGATGAGCTTTCTGCAGACTATGAAATCGCGGCGGCGAGTTCAGAGAATGGCCAGCGGGGCTGTGTGCTGGTGGTGGAAAACCACGCAGACATGCGACAGCACCTGCGCGAAGTGCTGGCCGGAGAATGGCGCGTGCTCGAGGCCGAAGACGGGAAGGTTGCACTGGATGTCGCACGCGCCTATGTGCCCGACGTGATTGTCAGCGACATCATGATGCCGGAGATGGATGGCTTCGAACTGCTGGCAGCACTGCGCCAGGATGTCGAAACCAGTCATATCCCCGTTCTGCTGCTGACAGCCCGACAGGACCGCGGAACGAGGTTGAAGAGTTTGAGCCTGAGTGCCGATGACTTCCTCTCCAAGCCCTTTGATTCACGGGAGCTACGGCTGCGCTTGCGTCGGATGATGGACAACCGACTGAGGTTGAGAGAGCGACTTTCAGCCGCCTCACGCATGCAAGAAAGCGTCAAGCAGGGTTCTGGGCCGGATCTTTCGGAGCGTGATCGCAAGCTGCTCGGCGCGGTCAATGAATCACTCAACGAGCATGCCAGTGATCCGGAGTTCACGGTCGAAGCGCTGGCCGAATCGGTTCTGCTGGAGCGTCGAACGCTGCAACGCAAGCTCAAGACGCTGACCGGCCTGACGCCTGCCAACTACATTCGACAGCACAGGTTCTACCAGGCCAGGCAGATGATGCTGGAGACTGATCTGTCGGTCAATGAAATCGCCTTTTCCTGCGGTTTTGGCAGTGCACAGCATTTCAGCCGCGCATTCCGCAGGCACTACGGCATGCCGCCGGACAAGTGGCGTCAGAATCAGAAAGCGTCTCTAAATCATTGAAAAAGCGATCTTTGTCGCAAAATGTCAATTCATTGTCGCAATTGGCTAATGCTAGATAGAGCTCATCTTCGCTAATGTGAAGGTCAAGCTACTGGCAGTAGCTGGGCCAGGTTGCTACAAGTTGTTTGGTCACTCAGGCCAGCGATGAAATAGTGACCGGGGCTGGGTCGGCTTCGGGGACGGGGCCGGCCCTTTTTTTACTTGCGATATTTCCCTGTCAAGCAAACACAAGCACGGCTGCTGGGAGCCAGCATTTCGCACATTCGGCAATGCGTTAGAATGACCGCACTAATCTGGAGGCTGTCCACCTTGCCGCGGCCGCTTCCACCGATTGTTGGTCAGGATAACAACGATGAGCTCCAGTTCCCGCCAGGGTGAACAGACCGATCCTTGCACGGTGGTGATGTCATCATCTGACACCGATGCGGCCATGCGCCACGCCGCTTGCCT
>JBLRWT010000394.1:0-2886 GCA_047921095.1 Wenzhouxiangella sp.
GATAACAAGGGATTTCTCCTGTGCAAACCGCAAAAACGGTAAAGACGGCCCGTCGCCGGTGGCAACGGGCAGCACAGAAGAAGGACTTATAGTCTCAGGCGGGCGGTGGTGAGATACGTTCGGGCGCCGGCGTGTGCGCCGGACGCGAGGGGAGGTCCTGCGGTCAGACGGGGGTGACGGGTTGTGCTTTGGGACGGCAACACCGGCAGCGGTGGCAGGTCCGATTCGGGATCCGCCGGGTCGACCCCTTTCGGCGAGCTGGCTGCGAACGGGGCTGCAGCCGACGAGGTGGCAATGCAGCAAGTCGCTGAGCCTGCCTGCCTTTTTTCCGGGTTCCCGCCGTGCGGGTCAGCGAGGCGGGAGGTGAGCTCCGCGCCGTCGAGGTCGGGGCAGGGCACTCGACCGTGGCATGGCATCTCGTGATGGTCTTGCGGCTCCGACATCATCATGCCGGGGCCGTCGCCCGTACGGGCCACGCCGTAACTCAACACCGGGGTGGCGGCCAGCAACAGCATGATCAGCCATGTCATTGTGCGAACGGCGCACATAGGTTTGATGCTAGCACACGCTCGAAGAGTCGGAAAAGCTTCATGCTTACCGTTAACTACTTGAATATTGAGACCTGCCACTTTCGGGTGGCCGTATTTCGCCTTGACCGTTCCTTCCAGAGCACGTTCACCCGGTCAGCCGGCGGGCCTGCCTCGGACGCTTGCGCTTGAACGGCAGCAGCTGCGCCGCGACCTGGCTGCCAGGATTGGCATTCAGAGTGGTCGAGGGTTCGCCCACGTGATAGCCCTGCGCGAAATCGATGTTCAAAGAGCGCACTTTTTCAATCACCGCCGGGCTGTGCACATACTCGGCGACGGTCTGCATGCCCAGGCCCGACGCGAACAGGTGAATCCCGCGTGTCACGTTGAGGGCCACCGGATCACTGTCGAGGTCCTGCACGAGGCTGCCGTCAATCTTGATGATGTCGACGTCCAATCTCAACAAGTGCTCGAAGTTGGAGTAGCCGGTACCGAAGTCGTCGATGGCGATGCGACAACCGAGCCGCTTGACCTTGTCAATGAACAGGCGGACCTCCGCGTAGTTTTCGATGCCTTCCGATTCGAGAATCTCGAAAATCACCCGGGGCGCCATATTGCTCTCTTCGAGCGTGTTAGTGATAAAGCTCATCAACTCAGGATCCAGCAAGTCCTCGCAGGACAGGTTCAGCGAGAACTCGTACTGGTTGTCCGCAAAGCGACTGAAACATTGCTGGACCATGGTGCGGGTGATGTAACGATACAGGCGTATCTTTTTCGCGATCGAGAGAAATTCGCTTGGACTGACGGGCTGTCCCTGTTCGTCGATCATCCTGGCGAGGCATTCGAATTTCTCGATACGACCTGTTTTCAGGTCCAGGATCGGTTGAAAGTAAGGCACGAAACGCCCTTCAGCCAGGGCATTCTTGAGCCGATTAGCCCACACCAGGTTGTGCTCATAGCTTTCGCGGGTCTTTTGTCCAGGGTCGTACACCTGGCATTCGAGCTTGTGCTGGCGAGCGAATTTCAACGCGATGTTGGCGGAGGCAAGCAGCTGTGCGTCAGGTTCGTCCGTGCGGTTGGGTTGCAAACTTGTCGAAACGCCAACCGTCACGCTGAGGGGGATCCGATGGTTCATCCAGGAGACCGTCAGCCCATTGACCGAGGCGAGCAGAGCACTGGTCATTTCGTCGAGCGTCTGCCGGTCGATGCGCTCGCGGATCCAGATGGCCAATTCATCTGCAGGTAATCGATATAGACGGCGTACGGAAGATCCCGGGTGCTCGTCGATGAACCGTTGCAGCGTCACCGCCAGCTGGCTGATCACGTGGTCACCGCACTGGTGGCCGTAGAAATCGTTGATCTCCTCGAACGCGTCGATATTGACCAGCAGCAGCGCGCCCGGGTTGGCCTTGCCCAGGTCTGACAGCAGCGTCTCGCGGTTGGGCAACCGGGTGAGCGCATCGGTATGCAGGAAATGCAGGCGGTTCAGGAGCTTGGCTATCATCAACAGGATCAGGGCGGAGAGCGCCAGGGTGACTGCGATGACCAGGCCGACAATCCTCAGGTTGCTTTCCTGCATCGGAACGAGCACGGCGTCGATCTCCGCCCGGGGAACGCCCACGCCGAAGATCATTCCCGCCTGAGTGCGGCTGAAGAACAATGCGTGCTCTGCGCCATTCACGCGCAGGGACATAGTCTGTTTTGGTGCGACCAGAAGGCGGCCGGAGATCATCGCGGACTGCGGCAAAGGCCCGGTCAGTCGATCGTGCAAGCGACTCTCGATCACCGCGTCGATTTTCTCCAAGGCATCGACTGAGTTCCCGGCGGTGGCCAGGCTCGACAGGTTGCGGTTCTCGCTGTCGAGGAGGAATGCAAAGGTCCCGGGAGTCGCTTCGACCCTGCTTACCAGTCGGATGATTTCATCGGCGCGCCAGTCGGTGGACGCGAGCCCGATCACGCGCCCCTGCTCGTCGCGCATAACCAACGCCATTGGCTTCTGGATCCAGGCCGCGCCGTTCTTCACACACCGTCGCCGGGGCCCATGCCAGTGCCAACCTCTACGGCCTGATCGAGACTGCCAAGGCCAACGGCATCGAGCCGTACGCGTATCTGCGCAGCATCTTCAGCGCAGCTGGCGGCGGAGGGGTCGTTTCTGCCGTCGTATGTCGAGCGGGAGTTCGAGGCGTATCTCAAGTGTGGCCGCCTCGAGCATGGCTTACACGCGGTACATCCATGTACCGCGCCCCTTTGGGGCAGCCTCCGGCTGTGCAAATCGGCAATCCTGCCGATTTGTCTGCGGGTACGCTGCGAGCGTTGCCATGCCGAGCAGCTGGTCGCGTTCAGCTGCAAACGGCGGGGG
>JBLRWT010000395.1:0-2880 GCA_047921095.1 Wenzhouxiangella sp.
AAGTACGCTTCCGGTGCGCTCGGTCGCGAAACGCCCCCGCCACAGGGCCTGTCGGCCCCTCACGCGCCACGGCTTCCACCAGAGCGCTTCTTGCTTCGCAAATCGCCCTCTGGTTACAGCCTGCGCTACGGCACAGTGGTGAACAAGGTGGGCTGAGCTCATCTACGGCCCCGGATATAACGGTTGACCGCCGCGTTGTGCTGTTCAAGGGTATCGGAGAACTGGTGACTGCCATCGCCGCGGGCGACGAAATACAGGGCCGTGCCGGGAGCAGGATTCGCTGCAGCTTCGATCGCGCGCCGGCCGGGAAGCGCGATCGGGGTCGGCGGCAGGCCGTGTCGGGTATAGGTGTTCCAGGGATGGTCGGTGCGCAAGTGGACGCGTCGCAGACGACCATCGAAATCATCATCCAGACCATAGATCACGGTGGGATCGGTCTGAAGGCGCATGCCGATCTGCAGGCGCCGGGCGAACACGCCAGCCACCTTGGCCCGCTCGCCGGCATAGCCGGTTTCTCGTTCGATGATCGATGCCAGAACCAGTAGTTCTTCAGGGCTTTTCAGCGGCAGATCGGACGCACGCGCGGACCATGTCTCATCAACGACCCGGTTCATCGCGTCGAAGGCGCGACGAAGCAGCAGCAGATCATCACTCGAGCGGGTGAAAAAATACGTTTCAGGCAGGAAGCGGCCTTCGGCCGGACACCCGGCACAATCCAGCAATGCCATCAACTCTTCGTTGTCCAGCCCGGCCGTGCGCTGACGCAATCGGGGGTCGGTCGCCAGCACTTCACGCAAGCGCGCCACGGTCCAGCCCTCGACGATGGTCAGTCGATGCTCGCGGACCCGGCCGGACTCGAGCAACTCAACGAGCTGGCCCGTCGTCATGCCTGGCTGGACAAGATACTCGCCGGCTTTGAGACCAGGCTCGCTCAGGCGGCCATACACACGCCAATGCCATGTCGGCCGGGCAAGACCAAGGGTTTCGAGCTGGCGAACCAGCCCGGCCCATGTCGTGCCTGGCGCGACCCAGAGGTTCAATTGGCTATCGGGGTTGATCGGCTGGGCGGCGAAGCGCTCCCAGTCACGGTACAGCCAAAGACCGGCCAGGCTGGCAGCCAGGCCAACAACAAGCACAAAATACAAAAGCTTGCGCATGATCAGCTCAGTCGTTCATTCCACAGTTGCTGCCAGAGCCGGCAGCGGGCACTCGGGTTCAATGGTCGGCCATCAAGCGAACTAGCCGGTCGAATTCCAGCGACCGAGTTTATCACCATGAGCCCGGAGGCCGCCCGGATATCGTCCATGTCCAGTTCCGCTTCCTGTATATCGACGGCATGTTGCGACCTTAGCCACGCGAGCCCTACCCCGTCCACGCCCCGGCCCGCCGGCGGTGTCAGGGCCGCACCATTCAGCTCGACCACCACGCAGGAGGCGATGGCCTCGACCAGCCTGCCGAGGTGGTCAAACAGAAGCGCTTCGTCAGAATTCGCGGCCGCACAGGCGCGAGCCGCCAGGACCTGTTCCAGGCGATTGCCATGCTTGAGTCCGGCCACCACAGAACCTGTTGCCAGGCGCACCGGGCTGGTGGTCATGACCAGGCCAGCGGTTCGCTGGACTTCCAGGTCATTCGGCCAGGCACGTTTCTGCACAATGCGACGCGTCACGGGTTGTTCTGGCGGGAAGTAGGCCCGCCCGCCGCTACCCCGGGTCACGGTCAGCCGAATCACAGCCCAACCCTGAACGGGACAGAGACTGGCACACTCGGAACGCACGGTGGCTTCGTCCGGCTCGCTATAACCGAGAATGGCACAGCTTTTTACCAGGCGCTGCCAATGCCACGACCATAGCGGCGCGCTACCGCGATGAAAAGCAATGGTTTCGAACAGATGATCGCCATACAGCAGTCCCCGGTCGTCGGCGGGAATCAAGTGGCCCGGCTTGCCATCGATCAGGCAGTCAGTCATTGCGCAACGCTCGCAGCAAGCCCCGGGCCTTGGCCTCGGTTTCGGCCAGTTCGGCCTCGGGATCGGAATCGGCGACAATGCCGGCACCCGTGCGGAAACTCAGTTCATGGTCGCGAACGACCATGCTGCGGATCAGAATGTTGGTATCCATGCTGCCATCATGCCCCAGGTAGCCCATGGCGCCGGTGTAGAAACCGCGACCCTGCCCTTCCAGCGTGGCGATGATTTCCATGCAACGGACCTTGGGACAACCCGTGATGGTTCCACCTGGGAATACCGCGGCTATCACATCGGTCGCGTGGATTCCCGGCTGCAGCCGGCCCCGGACATTGGAAACGATGTGATGAACGTGAGTGTAGCTTTCGACCACCATCAACTCGTTGACCTCGATCGACCCTTTTCTGCAAACCCGGCCCAGATCGTTGCGCTCGAGATCGATCAGCATGATGTGCTCGGCACGCTCTTTCGGATGCGCCATCAATTCGGCTGACAACGACGCATCCTGCTCTGCCGATGTGCCCCGGGGGCGAGTGCCCGCGATGGGGCGGGTCTGAACATGGTCGGCGCGAATCTCGACCAGTCGCTCCGGTGATGAACTCAACACCGTGCCACCAGGTAATCGTGCCAGGCCGGCAAACGGCGCCGGGTTGCTGATACTCAGGGAACGATACAGAGCGGCCGGATCCAGAACTTTGGTGCTGGCGCCTTTCCAGCCGCGCGACAGGTTGACCTGAAAGACGTCGCCATCAAGTATCCATTCCTTGATTCGCTCGACACCGGCCATGAATTGCTCACCGGGATCGGCATGCAGGTCGAGATCCAACCGGTTCCCGAACTCGGGTGACTGGGTTGCCGGAGTCAGGCCATTGATGTCGGCCAGCGCCTGGGCCATCGCCTCGTCGCTTTCTCCGGCC
>JBLRWT010000396.1:0-2870 GCA_047921095.1 Wenzhouxiangella sp.
GTACATGCGAGTACATGAGCATTTTGAGCCGCTTTCCAACGCAGCATGGCGCCGCCCGAGGGTTTTTCAACAGCCTGTTAAGGGGGTCTGATCGTGGCAGGGTCACCTCGGCGCATCTTCCTTCTTACGCCATACACCGGTGGCAACCTGGGGGACCAGGCCATCCAGCTTACGCTGATCGAGAACCTCAGGAAGCGCTGCCCCAATGCGGACTTCATCGGACTGACGCTGAATCCCAGAGCGACCGCGACGATACACAACATTCCCTGTTTTCCACTCTCCCCCAAGGCCGCTGGTGCAAAGCCGGGAACCGGATTGTATTGGCCGGAGGAACCGACCGCCTTGCCAGACGAAGAACCCATGGTTACTGGCGCACGTTCGGAAGCGACAAGCGTAGCGGGGACGCCAGAACCGCTCCCCGCCAGCACACCCTTGAATGCCCGCATACGATCCCGCCTCGTGGCCTGTTTGCGCCGCGTACCGTTTCTCCCGCAGACGGTGCGGACGTTGCGTGCCCTGCCGCGCGAGATTGTCTTCACCGTCCGCGCCGCAAGATTGCTGCGCCGCGGCGACCTGCTGATCGTGGCGGGCGGCGGGCAGATTGCCGATGAATGGGGGGAAGAGTGGGCACAGCCATTTTCTCTCTGGCGGTGGACTGCTCTGGCCCGGCTGCGGGGCGCCAGAATCGCGGTAGCAAGTGCTGGCTCCGGACGGCTACGAAGCGCCCTTAGCAGACGGCTGATCTACGGCGCACTCCGGCGGGCAGACTACCGGAGTTACCGCGACCAAGGGTCCGCGGTGAAAGCCGAATCCTTGGGTCTGCCGGACAGGAATCGCTGTGTACCGGATATCGCTCTCGGGCTTCCGTTGCCCCGGGGACGGATGCGCCTGCCGGCCCATGCCGGGACCACGGTAGGCCTGAGCCCGATCGCTTACGGCCGACAAGGGATCTGGCCGATAACGCTCACAGAGATTCACGAGAACTACCTGCACCGCCTGGCAGCATTCATGTCGGGATTGACGGCGCAAGATCTGAGGGTGGTGGTTTTCACAAGCAGCCATATGGATCGCGCGGTCGTCGATGATCTGCTCGAGATCGTGCGGGGGTTGCCCGACACGAGAACCGACCTGATCGAAGTCGCCGAAACCACCTCGCTAGGGTCACTGCTGGAAGTCCTCGGGACTTGCGACCTCGTCGTCGCGAGCCGCCTTCATGGGGTGATACTGTCCCATCGCCTGGGAATCCCCACCCTGGCGATTTCCCATCATCGCAAGGTTCATGTGCACATGGACGAGATGGGCCAGGCGCAATTCTGTCTTGAGATCGAGCGGTTGAAGGAGGGAGACCTCGAAAAGCGCTTCAAGTCAATGTTGTCACACGCTGACGTTCTGCACGATGAACTGTGCCGAATCGTCGACGCCGCACGAATGCCGCTGGATACACAGTTCGACAAGCTCGCCAGTCTGGTATGTGCTACGCCGTCGAGAAGTTGATCCTGAGAAACCGTGTAACCGGTAATCGGATCGCCCGTGGCGACGGGGGCCATGCCCACGCCCCCAACCTGAATCAAGACCACAATCCCTCGCGGCGCGGGCCTCCCGGTCTTCATGCCGTGCTGCGGCCACGCCCAAACATGGACAAGAACTCACGCCACAGATCTCTTCGACTCCCTATTATCATTCTGAGGGCGACGCCGTAGGCACGAAGTTTTTCCAGGGTCGGGATAGGCGCGCGTGAAATACTGACAAAATCGTGAAGGCGACGGCGGGCCACGAGGAACTTCATGGGGGCCTTTGCCGTGGGCTCGAAGACCCGCTGCAATTCCAAGGGAGTCCCCATGATAGTGGATGTCTCGGGGCCCTGCCGCCGGAACAAAAGCACTTCGTCTATGAGTTTGAATCGCCCGTACAAGGCCAGCTCGGCCATAAGTACCTTGTCACTAGAAGGATAGATACGGTGGAGACGCGTGCGCCTCAGGACATCACGCCGATGCACTCCGCACATGATGTTGTTCAACCACAAGCGTCTGCAGACGTGCGCAAAGCGCTCGCTGGGCAGGGGCTCACTGACAGACGTGTCATACTCATAGAGTTCTTTCGGCTCACCATCCTCATCGACCAACAGCGTCTTCCCGTAGCAGAGAACGACTCCGGGATCCGCAATCATTGCTTCAATGCACCTCTCCAGCATCTGCGGCGCGCAATAGTCGCTCGCCGGCGCCCATTTGAAGTAAACCCCGCGAGCTTCGTGAACCAGGGCATTCCAGTTACGTGCGACACCGATGTTGATTGGCTGACGAATGTAGCGAATCCGGGGATCCCGCCCTGCATACTCCCTGCATATTTCCGGCGTTCCATCGGTGGAAGCGTTATCGGAGATAATAAGCTCGAAATCCGAATACGTCTGATCGACCAACGAATCCAGCGCTTGACGGAGAAAGCGCTCACCGTTGTATACCGGTATGCCGATTGAAACCAGTGGATTGGGCATGCGCAAGAACCATTCAGGCATAGAATATCGCGGCTCAGACTGTGTCTGGCCCGCGCATTAAAAAATAGTGGCTTGCCCTTTTCGTTCTAATGGAGGCGCAAGCCGACCCGGCCTATTAGTACAACTACCCCTCTTGTTTAAGGATAACAATTGCCTCGCTCATGACAAGGCCGGACTGTTGAATCCGACAGGAAGTATCAGGAATACCTCTGGTTCCGGCAGCTGCCGGGTACACCTACTCTCTGCAGCCTGCATTTAATCCCGGCGGGATCGTTGCCGGGGGGATCATACTGTCCGGCTCCCGCTGACCTTGGTTGAGCCAGGGCGATGGGATGGTAGCAGGCTGTTGAAAAAGTCTCCGGTGGATGCCAGGCAAGGC
>JBLRWT010000397.1:0-2866 GCA_047921095.1 Wenzhouxiangella sp.
GGTCTCCGGCGGCATGAGCGAGCTGATTGGCGCCGAGCATTCCGACGAGTTTCTCAAGCTTGCGCCCCACGCCGAGCACGTCGAGGTCCCGGATGCCGCCCACATGGTCGCCGGAGACGCCAACGACCATTTCCTGGCCGCCATTTCGCCGTTCCTGAAAAAACAGGCCGCCCGACGGGCTGGAAAGCGACACGCCGAAAGACGAGGAGCCGATAGATCATGATGACCCTGCTGTTTGTTCTTGCTTTGCTGTTGACCGGCATGGCCTGCGCCTATTTCAAGACCAGCATCACGGTCTGGAGCGTTGCCACCGCCGTGGTGTTGCTGGGCTTCACCATCGCCGGCCAGCCCGGCTGGATCATCCTGGCGATTTTCTGGCTGCTGTTTCTGGCCGTCGCCCTGCCCCTCAATCACCGTCCGTGGCGGCGCAAATTGATCACCAGCCATGTGCTGCGCCTGTTTCAGACCATGACGCCGCAGATTTCTGAAACCGAAAAAGTCGCCCTCGAGGCCGGCACGGTGGGGTTCGAAGGTGAGCTGTTCTCCGGACGTCCAAGATGGAGCCGTTTCATCAAGAAACCGCTGAATGAACTCAGTGTTGAAGAACAGGCGTTCATCGACGGACCGGTCGAGAAGTTGTGCGACATGATCGACGAATGGGAATTCAGCCATTACCGTGCCGGCATGTCGGACGAGGTCTGGGACCACCTGAGAAAAACCGGGTTCTTCGGCATGATCATTCCGAAAGAATATGGTGGCCTGGGTTACTCCGCTGTCGCCCATCGGGCCGTACTCGAGAAGATCGCCGGGTTGAGTTCAACTGTCGGGTCCGTGGTCGCGGTTCCCAACTCCCTGGGACCAGCCGAACTTCTGATGCATTACGGCACCCGGGAGCAGAAGGATCACTACCTGCCCCGCCTCGCCAGTGGCGAGGAAATCCCCTGCTTTGGGCTGACCAGCACCACGGCCGGCTCCGACGCCACCTCGATAGCCGATTACGGCGTGGTCTGCAAGGGCGAATGGAAAGGCAAGCAGACCCTGGGCATCAAGCTCAATTTCGAAAAGCGCTACATCACCCTGGCGCCGGTCGCGACCGTCGTTGGCCTTGCATTTCGCCTGTATGACCCGGACGGCCTGATCGGCGAGACCGAAGACATCGGGATTACCCTGGCCCTGCTGCCAGCCGATACGCCGGGCATGGAAATCGGCCGCCGTCACTTTCCGCTCAACAACCCGTTCCCCAACGGACCGATCGTCGGCAAGGATGTTTTCGTGCCGCTGGAGTACCTGCTCGGCGGTACCGAATACGCTGGTCAGGGCTGGCGCATGCTGATCGAATCCCTTTCGGTTGGACGGGCCATTTCCCTGCCCTCCTCCACCTCGGGCGGAGCCAAGGCGGCAGCGCTTGCCACTGGCGCCTACGCCCGAATCCGCAAGCAGTTCAACCTGCCCATCGGGCGCTTTGAAGGCGTCCAGGAGGCGCTGGCGCGGATTGCCGGCTATACCTATGCGATCAGCGCGCTCAGTCGTCAGACGGCCTCGGCGGTGGACGATGGCGAAAAGCCCTCGGTTCCGGGGGCCATTGCCAAATACCACTGCACCGAGCTGAGCCGTGAAGTGATCAAGGACGCGATGGACATCCATGGCGGCAAAGGCATCATCCTCGGCCCGAAGAATTATCTCGGCCGAGCCTGGCAGGGTGCACCGATCTGGATCACCGTCGAAGGCGCCAATATCCTCACCCGCTCGATGATGATCTTCGGCCAGGGCGCCATCCGGTGCCACCCCTATGTGCTCAAGGAACTGGAAGCGCTGAAGATCGAGGACGATGAGCAGCGTCTGGCGGAGTTTGACCGTCTGCTGTTCGGGCACATTGGCCACAGCATTTCGTGCGCCGTACGTTCCTTTGTTCTGGGCCTGAGTTTCGCGCGCTTCGCGGCCGTACCGGGTGATCGCCGCACCCGCCGCTACTACCGCAAGCTTACCCGCTATAGCGCAGTCTTTGCCTTCATGGCCGACATCGCCATGCTGACCTATGGCGGCAAGCTCAAGCAAAAAGAAAAGATTTCCGGACGTCTGGGCGATGTCCTGAGCCAGCTTTATATCTGCTCGGCCATGTTGAGACGGTTCGAGCACGATGCCCGTCCCGCCGCCGACCAACCCATCCTCGCCTGGGCCTTCCACGACGCTATCTTCAAGATTCAGCATGCCCTGCGCGGCGTGATCGACAACTACCCGATTGCCTGGATCCGCCCCATGCTTCGGGCGATTGTCTTCCCCCTGGGCCGGGTCGAGCGCGTACCCAATGACCGCCTCGGGCACAAAGTGGCCTCCCTGTTGCTGTCGCCGTCGGAAACCCGCAATCGGCTGACCCGCGGCGTCTACACCTCGGCGCGCTCCGGCCACCCGGTCGGGGTCATGGAGAAGTTGCTTCCCGATGTCATCGCCGCCGAGCCACTGGAGCGCAGAAAGCTCAAGGCCCTGCGCAGCGGCCAGATCAGTGGCTATACCTTCGAAGAGCAACTGGCACAGGCGCAAGAGAAGGGCCTGTTCTCCGACAAGGAAATCGAGCTACTCAAGGATGTCCGCAAGCGCACCCTCGAAATCATCTCCGTCGACGACTTCGAACTCGAGGAATTGCAGGCCGGCCTGAGTGCCAAAGGCGATCGGATTCGTGGCCAGCGAAAGGAAGCGGCCTGACGGAAACCGGTGGTCGGTGGTCGGTTTCCCGATTCCCGTTTCCCGTCTCGGGCTTTTTCTTCTCGGCCAGCCGTGTCCGTCGGCCATGCAAGGCCGACCTACGCCGTAGCAAGCTCTTTCCTTGATCCTTGATCCTTGATCCTTGATCCTTGATCCTTGATCCTTG
>JBLRWT010000398.1:0-2866 GCA_047921095.1 Wenzhouxiangella sp.
GCAGGCAGGCGCCGCCGCAGACGCCTTCGACCTCGTTCTCACGCGCGTGCTCCAGCGGCGATTCGGCCGTGCCGCGCGGGAGTACTTCACCGGTGTTGAGGAAGGCGTGGCCGGCATTGTCGAGCAGTGCCGGGTTGTCGTGCCGCATCATGCAACTGGCCACGGCGCCGGCGTTCGTTCTTTCGGCGGCCTCGACCAGGGCTGCCAGCCATTCGGGTTCCGGGAAAGCGTCGTTGTTCAGCAGGACGACGTATGGATTTGCATCGGCGCCGGCAGCCAGCAGTTCGGCCAGGATCCGGTTCATGCCCCGGGCAAAGCCGAGATTTTCGTTGTTGCAGCGCAGGTCGACCAGCGGGTGGTCGCCGTAGCGGGCCTTCAATCTGTCGCAGTCGTCGCCGTCGGAGCCGTTGTCGACCAGGATGACCCGGAACGAGACGCCCTGTGAGGCAAGCAAGTGGTCGACGCATTGCTGCGTGTCCTCGAGACCGTTCCAGTTGAGAATCACGACCGGAACCGCCGGTTGTACGGTCGCCTCGGCGGCAAGTGCTGGATGGCCGTCGTCGATGACGGGCACGGCGCTCACCGGACTGCTTTTTCCGCCCCCATGAACTTTTCAAGAAACCAGCGCAACGGCCGGGTGATCTTCCACGACTTGCTGTTGCAAATTGCCTCGATGGTCGCCCGGGCCTCTTCCAGTTCGTGGCTGGTCCCGACACCGTTCAGGTAGTAGGATTCGAGTTCTTCCTGCACGTGATGGAGTTGCTGCAGCAGCAGTTCGTTTTCTTCTTCCAGATCCTGGATGCGCGCTTCTGTCGGCTTCTTTTCATCGCGGAGTGCTTGCAGCTCTTGTTCGCTTTCGCCGGGCTGTGCGCTGGTGTGTTGCTGTTGGCTCAGTGCTGTCACCATTTCAGACTCCATGAACTGGCGATAAGCTTCATCAACCGCCGACAGCGTCTGGTTGGCAGGCGGGGAGATGGGCAACGCGTTGACGTCCAGTTCGGCCGCCAGATTCCTCGCTTCAACCGATTGCCAGATGGTGTTTTCGGCCATGATCCGGAACATGGCGCGGGGCGCTTCGACAGTCTGGGCGGTCGAGACTGGCGTCCGGAGCTTTACTCCGAAACGCTCACCGAGAATTTTCGTGAACGTTTCGGGGCTTTCCAAAGCCTGGTCCAGCGGCAGCAGGGTGAGACGACGACGATTCCGCCGCACCACGGCCAGAACGTCCTCCACGTCATTTCGCCACCGTTCCAGCGCTTCGGCAGGTGCAACGCCATCGGCCATGCTCCGGGCAATCATCATCACCGGTCCATTGAACAGCAATAGAAGATGCGCGTCGGCGTTGTTGGCCAGCCAGTCGCGGATCGCGTCCAGATTTGACAGCCAGGGTGCATCGAACAATTGCGGCAGCCGATTCGGGTTGTCTTCGCCTTCCCGCGCAAAGCCTGCCTCGACAAGGATGTTCAACACGGCCTCGCGTTGATGGTCCGGCGCCGTAGCCACGACCAGGCGCGACGGCGTGTCCACCCGGGGGATTGCCCGATTACCGGCGGATTGGAGTTGTTGCATGGGTGGCTCCGTTTGGTTCATTCCATTCCGTTTCTTCTTGACGGCACAAGCAGCGCCGGCATTCGGGCACGCTACCGCCCTTGGATTCAGCCTCCAAAGAGCGCACCGGACAAATTGTGGCAGGGCCGTCAGGCCTTGCGAATGGCGCCGGGGTCCAGCTCTACCCGGCTTTGGCGCTGCATGATCTCCAGCAGCACCGCGACACGGCCGTCGGCGGCCTTGCCGGCAAATTGGGCCAGGGCGCCGGCGAACGGGCCGTCGACCACGCAGACCGGATCGCCCGGGTGCAATTCATCGGCACGCGTGGGACGAACAATTTCGTCCGGCTCCAGTTGCTCGGCAATCGACTGCATGACTTCCGGCGGCACGCATGGCAGGTGGCTGCCGAAGCGCACCAGGCCGATTGCACCGCGCGTGGCGCGAATGACCCCCAGGTCGGCTTGCTCACGGGCCTGAATGAATGCGTAGCGCGGGAAAAGCGGTTCGATTCGATCCTGCCAGGTTCCGCCTCGACGGACCCGGACGCGCGCCCTGGGATACAGCACTGCGAAACCCTGATTGCGAAGATGCCATACCGCGCGATTTTCCTGGCGCGGCCGGCAGTACACGGCGTACCAGGGTTGCGCGAAATCGCCCTGCGCCGGGCTGCTTACTGAGTTTGCGCTGGATTCGTCCACCACCATCTGTTCGCCCCTGTCGCTCCTCCGCCCTCTTCGTTTACTTCCGCCGCTGATCCGGGCGAGCCGAATCACGACCTGAATGCCTATTTTCCAACATCCGGGATGGTAGCGCACCTTGCGCGATGCGGCGAGGGTACTTGCCTGTGGAGGGGACACAGACGTTGCCGATTGCGTCACAAAACCGGGCTTGTCCGATTGGATCGGGCATCCAGTGAAAGAAGCCTCCGGCGAAGCCGGACTCGTTGACGCGTCTGAGGTTTGTATTTGACAGGGTAAGGAATAATCCTTACAATAATGACCCACGCGAACTGACCCAGGTGCTGTCATGCCAGGCATTCATGAAGAAGCCACGCTCACTTCCAAGGGGCAGATCACCTTGCCGAAGGCGATTCGGCAGGCTTTGGGCGTGACCGCGGGCGCCAAGGTTGCCTTCGAGCTGCGCGGCGATGAGGTGATCGTCACTCGTGGTGCTCAGGCAGAACACGAGGACCCCGCCATTGGTGCCTTTCTTGCGCTGCTTGAAGCGGATATCCGCCAGGGCAGGCATGTCGGAACGCTTCCGGATGATCTGGCCGAGGCCATGCTTGCCAATCTGGAGCATCCTGTGGATCTCAAGG
>JBLRWT010000399.1:0-2860 GCA_047921095.1 Wenzhouxiangella sp.
GGAAGCTCCCGTATCGATGATGGGCTGCGAATCTCTGACTTGATCTCCAGCAGCTCCGCCAGCCGCTCCATGGCTCCGGCGGCACGTTGCAACTGACCCCATATTTCGCTCAGACTGGCCGTCGAGCCGGCCGCGATGGCGGCATAAAGCACGAACTGGCCCAACTGTCCTGGCGTCATCGTGCCCTCCAGGACTGCGCGTGCGCCGAGCCAGAGCACAAAGGTCACCGCACCGAAGGTCAGGAGAATGACCAGAACAATCAGCAAGGTACTGGCAAGTATGCGTCGACGGTTCGCCTCGACTGCCGCTTCAACCGTCTGCCCGAAGCGTCGCGCCTCCTGTTCCTCCTGGGCGAAGGCCTGAACGGTTTGTACTGCATTGATCGCCTCATCACCGAGGGCGCTGATATCAGCGATCCTGTCCTGCGCGCGGCGGGACAGTTTTCTGACCCAGCGTCCGAGCAGGATAACCGGGACAATGATCATCACGATCAGCAAGCCGATCACCCCGGCCAGCGACGGCGCGGTCAGCGCCAGTGCAATGGAACTGGCAACGAGCATGAGCAGATTGCGAATACCGAATGAAATGGTCGACCCCACCAGGGTCTCGATCAGCGTGGTGTCGGTATTCAGTCGGGAAAGCACTTCGCCGGTTCGGGTGCGGGCGAAAAATTCGGGGCTCATGGCGAGCACACGCTCGAACACGGTCGTCCGGATATCGGCGACCACACGCTGGCCAAGCCAGCTCACCCAGTAAAAGCGCAGGCCCCCGCCGATCGCCATCACCATGGCAGCGGCGAAAAGCAGCCAGAACCAGCGATTGATATGCTCAAGATCTTCAGCCACGAAACCACGGTCGATGACCTGACCCACGGCGGCCGGAATCGCCAGCGCGCCGGCGGCCGAAATGACCAGGAATAAACCAGCCAGGCCAATCTGGAAGCGATAGCGACCAAGGAACGGCCTGAGTGCTCCCAGCGATGCCACGCGTCGACTGCCGGGGCGCTTCAGCGTCTCAGAACCTGTCGCCATCAGACCGGGATCCTTGCTCGTCTCATTCGCGTCCAGCCGGCCCAGGAGAATAGTGCCAGCGACAGCCAGATGCAGCCAAACGTGATGGCGTGATCGAGAGTGAAGGGTTCTGCGTACACAAAAACCGCCAGCATGAAGGTGATGCTGGGCGCGAGGTACTGCATGATGCCAACAGTACTCAGCGGCAATCGGCGCACACCGGTAGCAAACAGCAGCAAGGGAACGACCGTCACCAGGCCTGTTCCGATCAGGAGCGCGGCAAGCCCCCAGTTTGTCGGGCTGAAGACCAACTGCTCCTGGTGGCCAAGAAGCACCAGCCAGATGACGGCGAATGGCATCATCAGAATCGTTTCCCAGAACAGCCCGACCATCGGCCCGACATCGGTCAACTTGCGGACCAGCGAATACAATGCGAACGAGCCAGCCAGGCCCAGCGCGATCCAGGGGAACTGTCCGACCCGCAAGGTCAGATACAACGTTCCCGCCGCGGCTATCAGCACTGCCAGCGTTTGAACGGGCACCAGCTTTTCCCGGAAAATGATCAAGCCCAGAACGACCGTCACCAGCGGGTTGATGAAATAGCCCAGACTGGTCGACAGTACCCGGTCACTATTGATCGCAAAAACAAAGATCAGCCAGTTGACGGCGATCAGCGTGCCGCTGATCGCCAGGGCCCCCAGGGTTCTTCGGCTGACGTGAAGCCGCTCGCCCAGCTTGCTGCCATGGCGCAGGGCAAGAACGCCGCCAAGGAAAAAGACTGACCAGACGATCCGATGAGCAATGATTTCATGGGCCGATACCGCGTCAAGCAGTTTGAAATAAATGGGCGCCAGCCCCCACAGTGCGAAAGCACCGAAGGCCGCTGACAAAGCGAGGGCGTGGTCACGAGCCAGGCTCACGGCGATGGCGGCGACCCGAACGGCACCTGCCGCACACCCGGCTGATCAATCGTGCCGCTAACCTGCACAGCGACAAACTCGCCATTTTCGCCGGTCACGTACATACTGCCGGCCAGGTTCTCTCCTGGGACAGAAACCGTGACATCTCCTTCGATCACCGCACCAGCTGTGACCAGTTGCAATCCCGAAAATGCCAAATGCGATGACCATAGTGACAGGCTCGACCGGAGGTAATCGAACCTGTCGATGCTGGAAAACACAGATGACGGCGGCGCCAGCTGCCCCAGCGTCGGCCAATCGCCATCCCAAAGCTCGATATGCCCGGCGCCCGTCCAGGGAAGCGGTCCTGGATCGCTGTTCGGTGATGCCGATTCCAGCTCCAGTGTCATGGTGCCCGCGCCATCCATGTTCCAGTCCAGCAACAAGGCGTCAAGGGCCCGCGCCAGGCTGGCAACCTCCCACCGCGTGAGGACATGCCAGCGCGGGTCAGGCTTGTTCAGATCGAGTTCGCCCTGTCCAGTCACGTAACCATCTGGAATGCCGGCCTGCATGGTCTCGACCAGCACGCGCCCACCGACGCCGGACATCAAGAATGTTACATCACTGACGACCATTCCAGTTCCAGCAATTCGGCCGGCCTTTACAGAAGCGTCGAAATCCATTCCACGTAGCGCCGTCAACAGGGCCGAATCATCTGCCTCGTAAGGCATCGATGCGAAGAATCCCAGGATATCGGTCACTTCGACCTCAAGCGACCTGGCAACCATGGTCGCCGAGAAGTAGGGCCGCGCCGTTCCAAGGTATTCCATGTCGAGATCGAATTCCTGATCATTTACCGTGAGGCGTCCACTGTCGACTGACAAATGCAGATGCGGACTCACGTCGAAGGTAGCGTTACCCAACATTCCAATCGTGTACAGACTGTTCCCC
>JBLRWT010000400.1:0-2855 GCA_047921095.1 Wenzhouxiangella sp.
GTTGTAAAGCTCTTCCGGCGCAGTTGGTCGGCGGATTGAGCGCGGATAGACCACCGATTTCGGTGCAAAGCTGAGCAGGCGTTCGTTCTTCCACACCTCGGTCCTGTCATACCAGTACTCCTCGCCCATCATGCCGCCGTAGGCCACGCCGAAGGTCGGCGACCAGACCACATCGGTCTGGCTCCAGAGCTGGTTGACGTCGTCGTAGGCCCGGTGAATCGACAGACTGTGCTCGATCCCGGTATGGCCATCGACGATCTGGCTCATGTTCTGCTCGAAACGCATGCCGCCTTCAGGGACCACCATGACATCGAGCTTGCGCCCTGCCTCCAGCACCTGCTGACGCTGATCGCGACCGAGGTAGTTATAGCTTTTGACCGATATGGCGCCAAGCTCCTTCTGACGGCGAACGTGGAATTCGGCGTCATCATAGGCATTGATTCGGGCGGTGACGCCGGGGAAGATCGCACCATAGAGAATCCGCCCGGTCGAGAAAATGCGCGGTGCCAGCACATCACCGGCCCGTTGCAACTCGGCCATGGAGAAAATAGCGCCGTTGTCATTCGACGGATCATGTACCGTCGTCACGCCGAAGGCCAGGTTGGCGATCTGGGTCCAGTTCTGCTTCGGGGTCAGTTGCTGGTTGCTCATCGGGCCATGGGCGTGGGCATCGAACAGACCCGGGACGATGGTCTTGCCGGTCATGTCAAAGCTCTCGTAGCCGGACGGTATCTCGACCTGCTCACGCGTACCGACCGCGACGATGCGATGTCCTTCGACCAGCACCACGCCATCGTCGATCACTTCCTGCTCATTGCCGGCATCGCGCATGGTGACAACGCGCCCACCCACCAGCGCGATGCGCCCGTCATGGCGATCGGCCCGGGCATCGATGGACAGGTTGCGCCCCTCGGTTTCCGGCTCGGGCAGTTCCTCTGGTGCGCCATCGAGAAAGGCAAAGGCATCGGTCAGTGCCCGCGTGTAAAGGGTGGCGCCGTGCGACCATCCCAGTGTCGAGCTGTCGGCAGAAAAGTGCAGGTTCTCCCCGGCCCTGGCAGAAACCTGGCGCACCGGGAACGCCCGGCTGTTGGCGCCAAGATTGACGGCCTTGCCCGCGGCGAAGAAGGGGGCGACATAGGCGTTGTAATGCTCGGTGAACGCCACCCAGCGACCGTCGGGCGAGACCTTGTACTCGGTAACCCAAGGACCGGTCAGGTGTTGGCGCTGCTCATGGCCATCCAGGTTGACGCTGTTGAGCGCCAGGCTTGTATTGTTGGCCCGGTCACTGAACAGGATCCGGCTGCCATCGGCGCTGAATTGCGGATTCACGCCACGGTCCAGGACCCGCACCGGTTCGCCCCCATCGCTGGAAACCCGATACAGGCCGGTGCGCTCGGACCAGTCTGGGGAGGTGAGGAATCCGCCGCTGGTGCGGCGATAAACGACTTGCGTGCCATCGGGCGAAAAGGACGGCTCAAGGTAATGGCCGGGTTCGGTCGACAGTGTGCGTCCGCGCCCGCGGCCAATTGGCGCAATCCGAACACTGCCCAGGGCTTCGTCGTCAAAGGTCACAAAAACAACCTGGCGGCTGTCCGGTGAGAACGACGGATAGAACTCCCAGTGATCGGTCTGGGAAGTCAGGCGTCGGTGGCTGCCGTTGTCGAGGTCATGCAGCCACAGATAGCCCAGTGCCTGGTAGATGGCATGGCGCCCGTCCGGGCTCATCTGGGTCCATCGCGCCATACGCACCGGGAAGGTATCCGGAGCGACTTCGACCGTGCGCTGCAGCGCCGGATGCACCTGCTTGTCGGCCTGCACCTGGACTTCAATGACATCGTGGGAGCCGTCGGTGCCAATTCGATGAAACTGTCCTGCCGACCAGATCACGATCGAATTGCCATCCGGGTGCCAGGCAAAGCCGGGGTAGTTGCCCATATCACCCGAGGTTTCCTGCTTGTCGCGCTCGAGCTGCTCGAACAATGTACGTTCGATGCCGGACTCCAGATCACGCACCATCAGTCGCGAGCTCAACTCGGTCGGGTTGCGGCGCACGAATGCCAGGGTCCGGCCATCCGGTGACAGCACGGGGCGAATCGCACCACCCGGCCCACCAGTCACGGTATCGGCCTCGCCGGTCTGCAGATTCAATCGGCGGATCGCGAAGATGCCATTGTTGGCGTCCCGGTTGTACTCCCACACGCTGCCCGGTGTGACGTCCTGGCTGAAATAGACGAACTCGCCATCCGGTGAGAAATGGGGCTCGGCGATATTTTTCTGTGACTGCTCGCCATGAAGGCGTTCGACCAGTTCAACGCCGGCGCCACCGGCACGGTGGTACATCCAGATTGACCCGGCCGGGATCGAGCGTCGGGAAACATAGCCTTTGCGCGCGGCAATGTAGTCGCCATCCGGCGACCAGGCCGGGTTGTGCAGCAGGTGATCGGTTTCCTTGCTGACCTGGCGCAGGTTGCCACCATCGGCATCCATGATCCAGATATTCTCGGCGCCTTCGCGATCAGAGATAAAGGCGATGGATCGACCATCCGGGCTGTAGCGCGGCTGAAAGTTCCATGCGATGTCGCTGGTCAAGGCTTCGGCCTGACCGCCGTCGATGCCGACCCGGTAAAGATCACCCAGCATATGGAAGACCAGGGTTTGTCCATCGGGACTGATGTCGACATCCGACCACGTCACCCGGTCGGTATCGATGGTGATCGTCTGCCAATCGCCAGGCGGCTCATTGACCGACCAGTCATCATCAGTTTCCGTCACCCCATCGTTGTCGGTGACATCGGCGTCAATCTCATCCTGTGCAGCCAGCGGCGACAGTAAGAAAGCCATCAGCAGCATGATCA
>JBLRWT010000401.1:0-2854 GCA_047921095.1 Wenzhouxiangella sp.
GTCATGTTCCATTGCCCGAGATAAAACAGGCTGATGATGCGAACAAGATTGAGCGCCTGGATCGCCACGAAGCCGATCCCGAAACCCATCAACTTGTGCTTGAGCGAGGCGGGGAAGGCAAAGATGGCGGCGAACAGGATGATCAGGGCCTCGACGCCGTTACAACCCGGCTCGATGCTGATCGCAAAGCCGCTGTCGAGATCGCGAATCACCTTGCCCATCGACACGACGCCATCGTCAAACAACTCGATCAAAAAGACGCTGACGTGGGCAATCACGGCCGTAAATGGCAAAATTACCGCATCCTGAACCGGCTGCAATACTTCCAGCGTGAACAGGCCGAACAGCAAAACGATGAACAGGATGGAAAAACGGAGCATGGACCGGCAGCCTGGGAATAATTATCAGAATGCCATGGTACCAAAAGCCGGAAGGGCCAGACCTTGAGATTGTTACCCGCGTTCATCAACGTGATAGCATTGCGGCTGGTTTTGGCTTCGATTCAAGCTGATTTTTACCGTGCACCGGCCACCCAACGCGATCGCCACTTCGACGCACCGTCCTGTCGGTGTGCCGGACTGCCTGCTCTGAATCCCAGACTCCGATGAACAGGCTTTTTCTGATCGGACCCATGGGCTCGGGCAAAACCACCGTGGGCCGCTTTCTGGCTGAACGGCTGGGGCTGGAATTTCTTGATCTGGACCAGGAAATCGAGCGGCGCTGTGGGGTCACGATCAATATCATTTTCGATATCGAGGGCGAGGCCGGCTTCCGTGCCCGCGAGCAGGCCATGCTGGATGAACTGACCCAGCGCAATGGCATCCTGCTGGCAACCGGGGGCGGTACGGTGCTGGACGAAAACAACCGCCGCATGCTGAGCGAGCGCGGTCTCGTCATCTGGCTGGAAACCAGCGTCGACCAGCAACTCAAACGCCTGGAACGCGACCAGCGCCGACCCTTGCTCCAGGCCCCGGATCGGCGGGAACGGCTTGAGCGCCTGGCCGAGTCCCGTAACGCCCTGTACCGTGACTGCGCCGGCCTGGTGATCCGCTCTGCCAATATCAGTCCCGCGCAAATGGCCGCCCGGGCCTGCAAGCAAATTCTTGATTTCATTCGCAGCGAGCAAGCCCCATGAAAGTCATTCAGGTTCGCCACGGTGGTGGCGAGTACCCCGTCTACGTCGGCCAGGGCCTGCTCGGCATGACGAGTGTCATCGAGCGCCATCTGGAAGGTCGCATCCTGCTGGTTTCGGATGAAAACGTGGCCAGAATCTACCTGGAGCACCTGCGTCCCACGCTCAGCCGGATTGACCACAAGAGACGCCTGATACTGCCCGCCGGCGAAGAGCAGAAGACCGTTGGCAACTGGCAACGCATCATCGATGAACTGGTGGCGCTCAAGGCTCAGCGTGACGCCACGGTGCTGGCCCTGGGCGGCGGCGTGATCGGAGATATGG
The DNA here is from genome assembly GCA_047921095.1 of Wenzhouxiangella sp. GTDB lineage: Bacteria > Pseudomonadota > Gammaproteobacteria > Xanthomonadales > Wenzhouxiangellaceae > Wenzhouxiangella. Next base: position 1,457 of record JBLRWT010000401.1, read on the forward strand.
CCGGTTTTGCCGCTGCCTGCTACATGCGCGGCATCCGCGTCGTGCAAATGCCGACCACCCTGCTTGCCCAGGTTGACGCCTCGGTTGGCGGCAAGACCGGCGTCAACCACGCGCAGGGCAAGAACCTGATCGGCGCCTTCCATGCCCCGGCCGCCGTGGTGATCGATCTTGATACCCTTTCGACCTTGAGCGAGCGCGATTACCGCGCCGGACTGGCCGAGGTGGTCAAGTACGGGGCCATTCGCGATCCCGGCTTTTTTGCCTGGCTGGAAGCCAACGAGGAAGCACTTGCAGCACGCATGCCGGCGACTTTGCTGGAGGCCGTTTATCAATCAGTCCGCAACAAGGCCGAAGTTGTCGCGGCAGACGAGCGCGAGTCCGGACAACGCGCGCTGCTCAATTTCGGCCACACCTTCGGCCACGCGCTGGAAACAGCCACCGATTACAAGGTGTGGCGCCACGGCGAGGCCGTCGCCATCGGCATGAGCCTGGCGACCCGCCTGAGTGAAATGCTGGGGATGGTCCCGCCAGGCACCTGCGACCGCATGACTCGCCTGCTGACCCGACTGGGTCTACCCACCACCCTGCCCGCCGACCAGGACCCATCCCGTCTGCTCAATCTGATGCGCCTGGACAAGAAAAACCGTGCCGACCAGATTCGCCTGGTCCTGCTTGACGCTATCGGCCGGGCTCGCGTGGTGCCCTGCCCGGCCGACGATATCCGCGAGGTACTCACGCCATGATCGATCGACAGCAATCCCTGTTCATGCGCGCGCTGCGCCGCGAACCAACCAGCCGGACGCCGATCTGGATGATGCGCCAGGCCGGACGCTACCTGCCCGAGTATCGCGCCACCAGGGCGCGTGCCGGCAGCTTTCTGCAACTGGCCGGCAACCCTGAACTGGCCTGTGAAGTCACGTTGCAACCCATCGAGCGGTATGGTTTTGATGCCGCCATCCTGTTCTCCGACATCCTGATCCTGCCGCACGAGATGGGCCTGGGGCTTGGCTTCGAACCCGGCGAAGGCCCCTGGTTTGAGCGCCCCGTGCGCAGCCCGGCGGATATCGCCGCCCTGCCAATGCCGGACCCGAACGAAGACACCGGTTACGTCATGGATGCCGTGCGCCTGATTCGGGCAAACCTGCCTGAAGCGACGCCTCTGATCGGCTTTGCCGGCAGCCCCTGGACCGTGGCGACCTACATGATCGAAGGCCGCAGCAGCAAGGATTTCGCCACCGCCAAGAAACTGCTGCTGGCCGAACCCGATGCGGCACACCAGTTGATGAACCACCTGGCCGACGCGACCGCCGCCTACCGGGGCCAGATCAAACTGTCATACCCAGGACAGCGACCCGATCGGTGGGTTCATCACCGAACGCTGCCACCTCGACCGGCAGG
>JBLRWT010000402.1:0-2850 GCA_047921095.1 Wenzhouxiangella sp.
CGTGAGTCGCCTCGGCGGTGCGGGTGATGAAGCACGAGACCTGGGGCGGGTGGTCGTCGCGGCTTCCCAGCAGGGAAAAGACCGGTCGCGGGTCATCCCCGGGTTGTTCATCGAGGCGTGAAAAGTCGATCGTTCGGCCATCCAGGCGCGGTGGCGTGCCGGTCTTGAGGCGATCGACTGCAAAGGGCATTTCCCGCAGGCGGCTTGCCAGGGCATTGGCGGGGGCGTCGCCGGCGCGCCCGCCGGCCAGGCTCGTTTCGCCAATATGGATGCGGCCGCCGAGGAAGGTGCCGGTGGTGAGCACTACGGCAGGAGCGTGAAATTCCAGGCCCATGCCGGTACGCACGCCGATGACTCGCCCATTTTCTACAAGCAGGTCGTCCACGCTTTGCTGGAAAACAGTCAGGTGTGACTGGCCTTCGACCGCCTGCCGAATGGCGGTGCGATAGAGAGCCCGGTCGCACTGGGCGCGGGTGGCGCGAACGGCCGGTCCCTTGCGCGCGTTGAGCGTGCGCCACTGGATGCCGGCCTGGTCGGCAGCACGGGCCATGATGCCACCCAGGGCATCGATTTCCCTCACCAGGTGCCCTTTGCCGATTCCGCCAATCGCCGGATTGCAGCTCATCTGGCCGATCGTTTCGATGCTGTGGGTGATCAGCAGGGTGCGCGCACCCGTCCGCGCCGCGGCCAGGGCGGCCTCGGTGCCAGCATGGCCACCGCCGATGACGATGACCTCGAAAGGGTCTGGGTAACGCATGTCAACCTGTATGCAAGAGCTTGAAATCAGGGCGATAGTCTACCCCATGGTTGCCCACCTGGTGCGCTCCCTAGCGCTCTCGCTGGCGTTCCCTTTGGCGTAGCGGGCTGCTGCTGTCACGCCGTGGTCGGGGTGCTGACTGGCGCGTGGCCGGCTCGCTGCGCCGTGTTGCCCGATCTGATCGCGGCGACCGCTGCCTGGTCGGGGTTGCAGCCCGCGGTGGGGACGGACTGCGTTGCGGGCTTTGAGCTGGAGCCTGACGACGTTCGGCAGGTTGATGTTCGCCCGAGCGGACAGTGTCGGCCGGTGGTTGCCGAACAGTTGGTATATCCACACGGCCGCGAAGACGTTCGCGCTGGATTCCGGGTGGCAAAGTAGATCTAGCGCGTCGGTCCTCTGCGCGCCGGTCGCGGGTCAAAGCGCCCGTTCTGCTGCGACTTGAACCGGCGATCGATGGATCGGGGTCCAGTCGCTGTTGCTGGCGGGCTGCCAGGGCACGCTCGCGGCGTTCGGTTTCACGCAGCCGCTCGTCAAGCTGGCGCACCCGTTGCTCGCCCGTCACGACCGGCTGATGGTGGCGAGGGTAACTGACATACAGCGGCCGCCAGGGTTGGTAGCCGTAGTAGTGGCCGCCGAAGGCATGCCAGGGATAATGGCCAAAGCCCAGGGAGACCCTGGCGTGCAGCCCGGGACGGTAGCCGTAGTACCAGCCAGGGTAGGGGTAGTACCATGGGTCATAACGGTGCACGATGACCGAATAGGGATGGTAATGACGGCTGAAATAGAAATAATCCAGAGACCAGTAGGGATAAATCATCGGACTGACGTGGACAGACGAACGGTGTACGCGCGGCTGTTCGTAATAGACGCCGTCGTTCCCATAGCGAGGCTGCTGGGTCGCGCAACCGGACAGCATCAGCAGTCCAGTCAGAGCAGCGCAGGTTTTGATCAGTCGATTAAGAATCATGTCTCACCCGAAGGTTTTTCACCCGTGTATCCTATCCGAACGGGGTAAACCCAACCTGAATGCGGCGGCTTGATCCGGGTCGCATGCAACTGATGCGGCAAGAAAACAAGGGATTGACACCACATGGAAGAGCGTACACGAAAAGCACTGTCGGACAAGGAGACCTGGCTCAGGGCGCCGGTCCTGTTGCTGTTTTACTTTTTGTTGGTCCTTGTCACGCCGGTGCTGATGCTGGTCAGCGTTGTCGGCTGGTTTGCTCTTTTGATTCGGGGCCATGTACCAGGCGAAATCTCGGATCTTGGGCGGCAACTGGCAGCCTGGTTGGATCAGACCGCTCGCTACCTCACCGGCGGCGCCAGTCGGCGTCCCTTCCCGTTCGAGGATCTTGATTGCCCTGCTGACAAACCGGCGTCTCACGTTGCTGGCCCGACCGTCCGGAAGCCAGCCGCCAATCCCGGTCGCTCACCAACAGTGGGCACGAAAGCGGAAAGCACAAAGAAAGCTACGAAAAAGACAGGCAAGAAAAAGGTCAGCAAAAAAAAGGCGGGCAAGAAAGCCGCAGGCAAGAAAAAGAAAGCGCCCGCCTCAGCAGAGACTGTCAACCAACCGGTAACGAAAGGCGAAGTCGAAAACAATGAATAAAACATACGATATCCAGGGGTTCACGATCTGCCTGGACAAGGTGGTCCTGCTGTCGGCCATATTTGAAGCCGATAACAGCGAGGGCTGGCAGTTCAATATCCGAATGGGCGGTGATGTTCGTCTGACCGTGAAGCTGCCCACGCGAGCCGAAGCCACCATGGAGCGTCAAATGTTGGTTCGGGCCCTCAATGCCGCATCCGGTGATCGGGCAGCGGTCAAGTGACCATCACGATGAAGCCTGACTGACCAGCGCTTCAACTTCATCCAGCGCCATCCTTTTTTGCGGTCGCCCATCGATCGGACAGGGTGGCGCCTGAACGGCATCCCGTCCCACCATCAGCACCATCTCCACGGTGTGTTCGCCCGCCTCGACCACCAGCACGCTGGCCCCGGCCTCGGCCAGCCGGCAGGCCACCACCGACCCGGCAGAACCCGCCCCGACGATGATGAAATCGGCCTCCATCACCGCGCCTTGTGAATTGGT
>JBLRWT010000403.1:0-2829 GCA_047921095.1 Wenzhouxiangella sp.
GTCGCGCGGGCCCATTGCAGTGACAAGTGGCTACCGTCAATTCTGATCGACTGCAGATTTGACCGCGCCCCGGAACCGAGCGCCTTGAATGCGGTGGCCTGTTCGCCACGCCCTTGAACCAGCGCGACATGATCAAGCGGACCAGCATCGGTCAATATGCTGGTGATGGCGCTGACCGGGATGCGCAGGAATAGCACACCGACCAGCTGGTTTTGTATGCGGATCGCCTCGGCGAAAGCCAGGTTCTCGTTGGCGCTACCAGGAAAATGAACCTGGATTGTTGCCTGATCACCACGCCGGGCTTCCAGCAGCATCTCGATCACGGAAAAATCAGGCTCGGGATAATCGCCCAGCTCGATTTCCTCGATCACCGGCGGAAAAGCGCGCAGATCGACGATGTTGATAACACCACGGCCTCTCAAAGCACGTTCGAGCCGCTCGCTGGTGCCACCCGACTGGGCAATGGCGTCCTGCGCAAACTCCTGCACCTGGGGGTCGCGCATCGCCGCTTGGATGGCACTCAGGGCAACGGTAATATTTCTGGCCCGATCCTCAGCCGCCCGGCTGGCCTGCTCCAGTGCCAACTGGCTCTGCAAGCTACCGTAAATCAGGGCTGCCCCAAGCACGATACCGAAAAGGCCCAGCGCGACGGCCAACAGGCTCCCGACCCTGATCAGGCTGGTCACCGAGCTGTCGTTCGAGGCATGACGATGGGACATGATTTTTCAGTCGGTCCCCGTATGGCCGATTCCACCGTCGGCGCGCGCGCTGCGACGAAAAGTGTCGACGGTTTTCAGTTTTACCTGCACCACCGGCACCACGACAAGCTGCGCAATTCGCTGCCCTGGCTGAATCTCGATCCGCTCCTGGCCGCGATTCCAGCAGGAAATCTTGACTTCGCCCTGGTAGTCGCTGTCGATCAAGCCAACCAGGTTCCCCAGCACCAGGCCCTGCTTGTGGCCCAGCCCGGAACGGGGCAGAAGCACTGCCGCCAGGGCGGGATCTTCAAGGTGAATTGCCATACCGGAGGGGATGAGCGTCGTCTGGCCCGGCTCCAGGAAAAGCGGGGCGTCCACGCAGGCGCGCAGATCCATTCCGGCCGAGCCATCGGTCGCATAAGCCGGCAGCGGCCATGTCTGACCCAGCCGCTGGTCAAGGATACGTACTTCCAATTCCCTCATGCTGGACGGTTTTCCTTCAGTTTCATTGTTTCGATCATGATATCAACCAGTTGGCGGGCCAGGTCCTGCTTGGACTGCCTGGCCAGCGTCCATTCACGCTCACGCGAGAAGACCTCGAGCGCATTCTGCGGGCAATCAAATGCCAAACCTTCGCCCACCAGGTTGGCAGCGATGAGATCCAGGTTCTTGTCCCGAAGTTTAGCGCGTGCCGCCACTTCCAGGTCGCGCGTTTCGGCGGCGAAACCCATGACCAGGACCGGTCGCTGTTCCATGTTCGCGACCCGTGCAAGAATGTCGACATTGGGCACCAGACGCAATTCCAGCGCTTCGCCCGATTTCTTGATCTTGTGATCAGCGACCTGTTCGGGCCTGTAATCGGCAACCGCAGCAACCCCGACAAACCCGTCTGCGCCTGGAACAAGCTTCATCACCGCATCCAGCATCTGTGCGGCGGACTGAACATCTGTTCTTCGGACGCCTCTGGCGCTGGCCCGAGCGACCGGGCCGGCGACCAGGTCGACTTCGGCTCCTGCGGCGGCCAGGGCCTCGGCGAGGGCAAATCCCATCTGCCCGGACGATCGATTGCCCAGGAAGCGAACCGGATCAAGCGCCTCATGCGTGGGGCCGGCCGTGACGACAAAACGCAGACCGCGCAACATCGGTGATGAACCGGCCAAGGCTGTGACGATGTCGGCCGGTTCAAGCATTCGGCCAGCGCCCTCCTCGCCACAGGCCTGGCTGCCGGTGCCCGGACCCAGCAGCGTCATGCCCAGTTCGGTCAACCGCTGGCAGTTGGCGACCACCTGTGGGTTGGACCACATGACCCGGTTCATCGCCGGCGCCAGCCAGATTCGCGCTTCGGTCGCCAGAACGAGCGTGGCGAGCAGATCATCGGCCAGACCATGGGCCAGGCGGGCGATGACATGGGCGGTCGCTGGCGCGATGATCAGTTCGTCGGCCCAGCGGGCCAGTTCGATATGGCCCATGCCGGCCTCGGCTTCGCTGTCCAGCAACGCCTCGTGCACGCGGTGACCACTGACCGCCTGCAGGGTCAGGGGCGAGATAAAGGCTTTTGCTGCGGGCGTCATGACCACGCGCACGTCCGCGCCGGTATCACGCAACCGCCGAACCAGTTCGGGCGCCTTGTAGGCAGCGATGCCACCGGTTACCCCGACCAAGATGTTTTTTTGCGCCAGAACAGTCACCACGAATTGTTTGAGTTGATTTCCTGTGTCAGGACGGGTGGTTTTCCTATGGGCCCTGAACCATTCAGTGATCAGAATAAGCCCTCAACCACTGACCAGCAAAGGAATTGTATGCGAATCGCCGACTGGCCACAGACCGAACGTCCTAGAGAGCGCCTGCTTGAACAGGGTGCTCGAGCCCTGAGCGACGCCGAATTGCTTGCCATCTTGTTGCGCACAGGCTCCCGCGGCCGCTCCGCCCTGGACCTGGCGCGCGGCCTGATCAACCACTTCGGCGGCTTGCGCGGCCTGCTCGAATGCGACTGTGAGGCACTGTGCCAAATGCCGGGCCTGGGTCCGGCCAAGTACGCTCAGATCCACGCCGCACTGGAGTTGGCCAGGCGCCACTTGCGTGAAACCCTGAACCGCGGCAAGCCGCTGACCAGCCCGCAGGCCACACGCGA
>JBLRWT010000404.1:0-2828 GCA_047921095.1 Wenzhouxiangella sp.
CCTTGCCCAGGCGGGCTACGTGGAGAACACGCGTACCCTTAAGCTGCAGGCCGTGCATATCGCCCGCGAGGTCCTGAATTATCTCAAGGCACGGGATGAAACCTATGTGCTTCGGTGTATCCAGGTGAGCCCGTGACCGATCGACTGACTCACAGACTCAACCAGATCCTGCCGAAGGTCACTTCGGACGAGTTCCTGACCGGCAGCGGGATCGGCAATGAAATCGCCTTCCACATCTTCGACTATCCGCCCGAGGACGAACTTAAGGTTCGCGGCCATACCCAGTTTCTGCTGGAGCATATCCCGAGGCACAAGCCCGGGCTGCGGGTCAGGCACATCAACCTGTTTGATTTCCTGCTCGACTATCTGCGCGAGCGGGGTCTGCTGGAGAAATCCCTGGAGCTGCAGAAGTCCAGGGGGAACGAGGCCCTGCTCAAGGCCCTGAAGGGCGTGTTGAGCGAAGAGAAAATCGCCCACCGTTTCGGCGAGATCGCGCAGCCGGACCAACACGACCTGATCCTGATTTCGGGGGTGGGCAGCGCCTATCCCCTGCTGCGATCACACACACTCCTGAATAACCTGCATTCCATCATGGGCCAGACGCCGCTGGTCCTCTTCTACCCCGGCCGGTATGACCAGACCAGCCTCCGGCTGTTCGGCAAATCCGGCGCCTCCCTCGGGGGTGCGCCGAGCCGTACCCGACAGGCCAACTATTACCGGGCCTTCAGACTCGTCGATTGACTGATATTTGAGACAGGAAACAAGCATGCGCATCGCGAACATCTTCAAGAAACGGATTGACCGACCCATCAACGGCGTCGTCAAAGCCGATCAGCTTGATGAGCAGTCAGTCTGGCAGGAGCTCGACGAGTTTGTCGTCACCCAGGAGTTGGACAAACACTTCCGCGACTTCTTCGATCGCTATTGTGACACGATCGACAACCCGAATGATCCGACCATCGAAGGAAAGATCGGTGTCTGGATCTCGGGCTTCTTCGGCTCGGGCAAATCCCACTTCATCAAAGTCCTTTCTTACCTGCTGGACAATGCCTCCCACAGCTATGAGGGCGAAACGAAGAACGCCGTCGAGTTTTTCGAGGACAAGATCCACGACGCGATGCTGTTCGGCAATATCAAACGGGCCGTCGCGTCCAACACGGACGTCATCCTCTTCAACATCGACAACAAGGCTGACGCCAGCTCGGGCCGCGATGCCATCCTGGCGGTGTTTCTCAAGGTGTTGAACGAGCTGCAGGGCTACAGCGGCGACCATGCGCACATCGCCCATATGGAGCGATACCTGGATGGGGAAGGCAAGCTGGACGACTTTCACGCTGCCTATCGGAAAGCGGCCGGCGCCGAATGGACGGACGAGCGCGATGCCTATCAGTTCCACCGCGACCAGGTCATCGAGGCCCTCGCCAGCACCCTGGGGCAGAGCGAGGCGTCGTGCGCACAGTGGGTGGACAGCGCCGACAGCGACTTCTCCCTGACGGTGGAGAACTTCGCCAAATGGGTCAAGGCCTACCTGGATGGACGGGGTCCCCAGCACCGGCTCATCTTCCTGGTGGACGAGGTCGGGCAGTTCATCGGCCAGGACACCCACCTGATGCTGAACCTCCAGACCATCACCGAGGAGCTGGGCACGGTCTGCAAAGGACGTGCCTGGGTGGTCGTCACCTCGCAGGAGGACATCGACGCCGTGCTCGGCGAGCTCAAGACGAGCCGCGCCAATGACTTCTCCAAGATCCAGGGTCGCTTCAAGACCCGGCTGTCGCTGTCCAGCGCCAACGTGGATGAGGTCATCCAGAAGCGCCTGCTGACCAAGGTCGATGAGGCGCGACCCGAGCTCGCCGAGGTGTATGCCCAGAAAGGCGACATCCTGAAGAATCAGCTGACGTTCCGCGACATCGGCACGACCTTCCGGCCGTTCCAGGATGCCGATGACTTCATCAAGAACTATCCCTTCGCCCCCTATCAGTTCAAGCTCCTGCAGCGGATTTTCGAGTCCATCCGCAAGGCGGGCGCAACCGGCCTGCACCTCGCACAGGGCGAGCGCTCACTCCTGGATGCCTTCCAGTCCGCGGGAAAGGCGATCGCGAACGAACAAATCGGCGTGCTGGTTCCCCTATATCGATTCTACCCTGCCATCGAGAGCTTCCTGGACACGTCCGTGAAGCGGACCATCGACCAGGCAGCGAGCAACCCGAGCGTCGAAGAGCTGGACATCAAGGTCCTCCAGGTGCTGTTCCTCATCCGCTACGTGGACGAGATCAAGGGCAACACGGATAACCTGGTTACGCTCTGCCTGGATGAGATCGATGCCGATCGCCTCGCCTTGAAGCGCAAGATCGAGGCCAGCCTTCAGCGCCTCGAACAGCAGACGCTGATCAGCCGCAGCGGTGACATTTATTTCTTCCTCACCAACGAGGAGCGCGACGTCAACCGTGAGATCAAGGCGGTGGATCTGAGCAGCGGTGACGAAGCCCGCCTGCTCGGCGAGCTGGTTTTCGATGACGTCCTGCGCGGCCAGCGGAAACACCGCTTCGCCACCAACAAGATGGATTTCAGCTTCAATCGCATCTGCGACCTGCACCCGGTTGGGAATCGGGTCGAGGGCGCTTTGGTTGTGTCCGTGCTGACGCCCCTTTGCGAGGACTATGAGGTGTACAACGAGGGGCGCTGCATCGGCGCCAGTGGCGAGGAGAATGGCCAGGTTCTGATTCGGCTGAACGACGACGAGGCGCTGGGCCGCGAGCTCCGTACCTATCTCAAGACCGACAAGTATCTTCGGACTCACGATGATGGCACCCTCCCCCCGACCAGCC
>JBLRWT010000405.1:0-2827 GCA_047921095.1 Wenzhouxiangella sp.
GGGTGCTTGGTGATCCTGGCTTTTACAGTTTCGCGCCAAAGAACGCACGAAGCCACCACCGCCATCGCCAGGAAAAGTCCGACTGCCAGGCCATGGTTGAGAAACACCACCGGACGGAAACCACCGCCGCGTAGATGCTGGGTCCACTGGTGCGGGAAGAAGCCATAGATCCAGATGTTGAGCCGCGGGCTCATCCGGACCTCGAATAGCACCAGGAAAGAGTACGCCACGCCCGCGACCACCAACGCCCACAAGAGATATCGGTGCTCCTCCGGACGGGCCATGAATCGCATTCCCAACATGAAAGGGAGCAACATGATTGCCGCGCTTGCGGACATCGAAAAAGCGTCGTACCAAGTGAGTCCCGCCATCACTCGTGGTCCGGCGACAACGGTGTCACTATTGGTCAGCGCAGTAAGGAAGGGTGACAGCAGGGCGACGATGATAAGGAGGGTGAAGATCGAGGTGCGTGATTCTGCGGCAGCTTCGGAGGTTGTATACGCTGCCTGTTGCGTCGAGGCCCAGCCGTGCCGCGCGCCATGTGTGCCGCGGATTATGGGGAGATGATTTTTCTGGTGGGCGCGCGCCAGCAGCAGGCAAAGAAGCGCTGCGGTGATGGTTGGTATGGAGGTCTTGTCAAGCGCCGGAATAGCCTGCCAATTCCACTCCGCCCGCGTCGGCAAAAGGAGGTACCCCGCCAGCAGCGACCAGGTCAATGCCTTTGGGATCGGCAAGGTCCGGAAAAGCACCAGCATGATTAGCGGCCAGCTGAAAAGGGCTATGTAGGCGAAGGTATTCGGCATCGGCTCGACTTATACCAGGCGGCGGAGGGAACAAGCTAATTCATGAACAGGCGGATTGAAAGTCAACTGTGACACGCTTTTCTGGTGTGCCAAGGTACGAATACGATTCGGCTCTGGTACGGGTGTCATGGAATTCGACAGAATTCTTGCATAGGAGTGGATTAAACTACGAAACGACTCGTTTAGGCTCTCTAGCAACGCTAATATATGAAGTTTAACGCGCAGGCAAGTAGTGACGATTGTTGAGTGTCACAGATTTTCGCTTGGTGCCGAGATCCCTGCGCAAGCCTCCCCACCTCGGCTACGGGTATAAAGTAGAGGTTTCTGGCGAATTAGGTTGGTCCCGTTCTGAGACTGGTTTGATCCTTTCTGGATTTTCTCGGTTTCAGCGGACTCGGTCGAGATGCGACACGGTTCGCATTGGAGAACCTGGGCGGCGTTTAAACTATTATTTACGTATTCATGAGCCCTGTGCGTAATGGCGGAAAATAAACTGCATTCCTGCGACGCAGTCGGGATCGTCGTGATCGGGCGCAACGAGGCATCGCGCTTGCCGGCGGCCCTCGACTCGGCCTGCGCCGTGCCTGCGGCCCGGGTGATCTACGTGGATTCGGGTTCGACCGACGGCAGCGTGGCGGTGGCCCGCGAGCGCGGTATCGAGGTGCTGTCTCTGGATGCGCGCCAGCCGTTCTCGGCGGCTCGGGCGCGTCGGGAGGGCGCGCAACGTCTCCTGTCCCAGGTACCAGACACCCAGTATCTGCATTTCCTGGACGGCGACTCGGAGCTGTGCAGGGGATGGGTCTCCGAGGCGGTTGATTTCCTGCGGACGTCCCCGGATTTCGCGCTAGTTTGCGGCATGTTGACCGAACGAGACCCGAACGGCTCCGTATACAACAAGCTGGCGGCGCTGCAGTGGGATGCGCCTGTGGGCGAGATTGACCACTGCGGCGGCATCTTCCTGGTTCGCACCGATGCTTACCTCGCGGCCGGCGGATTCAAGGCCGAACTGTTGACCGGAGAGGAGCGCGATCTTTGCGCACGGATCCGGGCGCAGGGCTATCGCCTCTTTCGCCTCGATCGCCCCATGGCTGAACATGACCTCGGCTTCTACAGTTTCCGCCAATGGTGGACCAGGCGCGTATGGGGCGGTCACGGCTATGCCCTGGAGCAGGAGCAGCTCCCGGAAGAAAGAGGCCGCCGCCGTGGAGTCCCCAGCCTTATGTTCTGGGGCGTGGCTGTACCGGTTGCCAGTCTTGTTGGCCTCGTTGCGACCCTGTTCGCACCGTGGGCGATCGTCGTCCCAATCCTCGGCGTTTTGCTCTATCTCGTTCTAATGATGCGAATCGCGCTTTCTCGGGTCCGGGCGGGCGAAACGCCACAGGATGCGGTTCTGTATGGTTTTTTCTGCGCGGTGCAGAAAATTGCAGTCGCCAGCGGCTTTGTCGCCCACAAGCTCGGCGGGCGCCCCAGGCCCGACGCCCACGCCGCGACCGAAGCGCCGCAGCGATGATGATGGCCAGTCAAGGCATTCGGCCTTGTCAGCGAAGTCTTTACGATACTGGCCGATGCGATGGTTGCGTTCAATCAGGTTTTACTTTCCGGATTCAGGGCCTCCTGTAGGGGCGATCAGTGTCCAAAATTCTCCTTTATGACACAACTTTGCGAGATGGCACCCAGGGCGCGAATATCAGCTTCACCTCAGAGGAAAAGCTCGCGGTCTGCCATCGCCTGGACGAATTTGGCATGGATTACATCGAGGGAGGCTGGCCCGGTTCCAATCCCAGAGACCAGCATTTCTTCAAGTTAGCCAAGAGTGCCAACTTCCGGCACGCGAAACTCACTGCGTTCTCCTCGACGCGCCGCCCCGAGACCGACGTTCACAAGGACCCGAACATCAAGGCGCTGCTCGAGAGCGAGACGCCTGTAGTAACGATCTTTGGCAAGAGCTGGGATATGCACGTTGAAAAGACGTTGCGCACCACGCTGGCTGAAAACCTTGCAATGATTCGCGAGACCTTGGCGTA
>JBLRWT010000406.1:0-2821 GCA_047921095.1 Wenzhouxiangella sp.
GCCTGATCAATCTGTACCTTCGGGATTGCGCGGAGTCCCGCCGCAAACTGAAGATCAACTGGACATAGCGGCACATTACCGCCCCATGCAAGGGGGGCTTGGTGGGCGGCGTCCCATCGCCACTGTCGCCGGCCTGGTCGCATTTCCGCATGGGTCCGCTGCGCTTGACCCATCCTACAAGAGTAGTCACCCCTCACCGGTGCAGACGGTAGGATGGGCAAAGCGAAGCGTGCCCATGCGGATGGCGGAGTCGGGAGTCAGGGAGTCAGGGAGTCAGGAGTCAGGCCCGGAGGTGAGACGGCGATCTCAGCCGCCCGCCCGGCCCTGAAGAAACGCCAGGATATCCACCATGGCGCGTGTGTCCAGGGCGCAGTAGCCCCGAAGCGCTCCCGCAACCGATTCGAACACCCTACTCCAGCGCCTTGAGCCGCCGCTCCGCCTCTCTCCAAGGTAGCCGGCTGCCGGCGTCACGCATCTTTTGATAGGCCTCGCGGGCCATCTTTATGGAGATGATGCCCTGCTGGACGAGGGCCTCGACCAGCCAAAGCGTACCCCGAATCTCAACGCCTTCGGCCTCCGCCGCGTTGCGCAGGGCCTTGTCGCCTGTGAGTAAGGGGCAGCCGCATTCCCGGGCCAGCTCCAGGGCGAAAAGGTCGTTGATACCGGGGCCGCGGTAGCGCTGCACGAGCGTCATGGCGCGGGCGATACTCTCGCCCGAGAGGGAGCGGATCTGCAGTCCGAGGCGCGGCAGTTGGGAATGTTGGTCTTCCAGCTCTTCGGCGTAGAGCAGATCAGGGACGGCGAACTCGTCGTCGAGCTGAAACATGGCCTTCAGCAGGCCGCCATCCTTCATGTCGATGAGGATGTTGGCATCACTGATGAGCAGCATGCTGCGGACATTCCATGTGCCGGCATTGGCGCAGATCGATGAGTGGGATACCCAGCAGCTCGGCGGCCTTGCTCTCGCCGATCAGTTCCTCAGCCAGGGCACGATAGACCCGCTGCCGAAACAGGCGGGTTTGCTCCGCAGGTATCTTGTCGCCCAGTTCCTTGTCGTACAGGGCGTTGTGCTTGAGGAAGTTACGGATGGCCTTGCAGGCGGTGACCGGGAGGATACCGAGGTCCTCGACCCGGTGAAGCAGAGACTGCACGCTCAGGCCGTACTCGGCCTTGAGCAGGATGAGCTCCTGCAACTCCAGGGCCTTGCGCCTGGGGCCCAGGATCCTGACCAGGGCATCCCTTGGGGCCAGGAAGGCACCAGCGAATCGGTTGGCGGCCTTTTCGCCCTTCACCCCTTCGGCAAGCCGTCCCTGCAACACGAGGTGCCCCAGTTCATGGGCAAGGGTGAAGCGCTGCCGATCACCCGGCCATCCACTGCCGACGACCACGACCGGCATGCCGCCACAGCATTCGGCCGAGAGGCCATCGAAGTGCTCGTCCTCGTCGCCGGAGACGGTAATCACCCGGATCCCGCGTTCTTCCAGGGTGTCGATGAGATCGGGGATGGGGTTGTGACCAAGCTCCCAGGCATCGCGCAGGGCCAGCGCGAGCCCTTCCACAGCCTCCAGGTCATCGATCTTCCTGGGGAGGCCCTTGGGCGGGGCAAAGCGCTGTGACCATTCCCCCGGAAGAAAGGCCTCCAGCTCCAGCCAGCGTTCCAGCTGATCCTCCACCTGCGCGATGATGCGCTTGCGGACGGATGCCTTGAGCTCGTCGCGCGCGCGATATGCGACGCGGCTGAGGCGGGCCTCCTCGGTACGGAAGAAATACTCGACGCGCACGCCAAGGGCCTTTGCCAGGCGCAATACAACCTCCGAACCCGGGATGACCTGCTCCCGCTCGTACTTGGAGATTGCCATGGCGGACAGACCCAGTTGCCTGGCCAGGTCACGTTGCGACAAGCCCGCCGCCTTGCGGGCTCGGATGATGCGATTGCCTATCATGTGCACCGCCTGTAGTTTACAAAATATATACTAGTACCGTTATTTGTAAACTATAGCCGGCACCTGTGTATGGGTCAATCGGGCGTGGCGAATGCGGGGACAGCTATCGCCCTTCCAGTTAAGGTGGGGGATCCTCGGCATGGGCCCCCGGATCCGGGTGCGCAGACCCGCAAGCCTTCGCAGGGAGATCCGCGCCGCCCTGCGCGAAGCGGCCGCGCTTTATCCGGATTGAGCGGAGCCTCGGGACAGCCCGTCAATTGGACACCGCTACCGCTTCCCGGCAGCGCAGCGCCGGATGCGGCTTCGCCTTATCCGGCCTACGGGCTGAACCGGCATTGAATGCACATACAATGTAGTTATACTGAGACTCATGGAAGGGTTGAAGTTCAGCTGGGATGCACGAAAAGCGGCGGCGAACCTGACGAAGCACAGGGTTTCGTTCGAGGAAGCGAAGACTGTCTTCTTTGATGAGCATGCCCGTTTGATTCCGGATCCGGAACATTCCGAGGTGGAGGACCGCTTCATTCTGCTTGGGTACAGCGTCCGCCTGAGACTCCTGGTGGTATGTCACTCCTATCGAGAGCGGGAAGAACGGATCAGGATCATTTCAGCCCGAAAAGCGACGAAACCGGAACAGCGCCAGTACGAGAGCTTGCACCATGAAAACTGAGTATGACTTTTCAAAATCACGGAGGAATCCCTACGCCGGGAAGCTGAAGAAACAGATCACGATCCGAATCGATGAGGAAACGATCGATTACTTCAAGGCTTTGTCCGAGGAGAAAGGCATTCCCTATCAAAGCCTGATCAATCTGTACCTTCGGGATTGCGCGGAGTCCCGCCGCAAACTGAAGATCAACTGGACATAGCGGCACATT
>JBLRWT010000407.1:0-2812 GCA_047921095.1 Wenzhouxiangella sp.
GTAAGCGCCCTCTTCGGTACGGTGCGCACGGCGTGTTTGGTTGTAAGCCACGATATCGTCGGTTTCGGGATTGACCATCATCTGCTTGACGGGCTCGCTGTCGGTGGCGTGGAGCATCCGGAAGTGCACCGAGCGATCCTGGACGGCTGAGTACAGCTTGACCGGCACGGCGAGCTTGTCGACTTTGATGATGCCCTTCCACATTGCTCTGGCGGGCATGGGCGCTCCGGGTTTGTGGGGTGTTGTTGGGATTCTGATCAATGGGGGGAGTTTGTTCCGTCGTTTGGGTAACACAAGGAGCAAGGTTCAAGGTTCAAGGCTCAAAGGTTCAAAGGTTCAAGGCTAAAGGGATACCTGACTAGCGTCGTGTCTCAGTCGGAAGCCGAAGTCCGGCGCTGCACGCCGGCTTCAAGCGGGAGCCGGCCTACGCCAGCCCGAGCTTCTTGCGCATCCCTGCCGTGATGGCGGTCCGTGCCTGTTCGTAGTCAGCCCAGGGGTCGGCCTTGAGGGCGCCCAGGCGGCGACGTAGGTTGGTAATGGTGTAGCGGTTGGCGTTGGCAGCCGGTGACAGTTCATCCCAGCGCAGCGGTGTGGCCACGGGCGCGCCTGGCCTGGCGCGACTGGAATAGCGGGCAATGCTGGTGCTGCCGCGACCATTGCGCAGGTAATCGAGAAAGACCTTGCCTTCACGTTTGCTCTTGGCCATGTTGATGGTCAGCTTGCCCGGGTCATCCTGGGCATGGGCCCTGGCCAGCGCCTGGGCAAACGCCTTGGCTTCGTCCCAACTGATCTTTGGCTTGATTGGCACCACGATATGCAAGCCCTTGCCACCGGTAGCCTGGAGAAAGCCATGCAGACCGAGGGTCGTGATGCGCTCGTGCAGGCTGGTCGTGGCCTCGACAATGGCGCGCCAGGTCACGTCCGGGCCAGGATCAAGATCGAAGATCAGGGTATCCGGCGCCTCCACATCGGATACCAGGCTGCCCCAGGGATGAAACTCCAGAACGCCAAACTGAACCAGGGCCACGATCTCGCTGGACGAGGTCACGTAGACAAATTCCGACGTACCACCTTTTTTTTCCCTGATCGGCACGCGCGGGACGTGCTTGGCGAAGGTCTGGCCCGGGTGCTTCTGGAAAAAGCATTCCTGGCCGCGTCCGGCCGGGCAGCGCAACAGCGACAGCGGCCGGTTGGCCAGGTGAGGCAGGATCCAGTCCTCGATCTCTTCATAGTAGCGAGCCAGGTCCAGCTTGGTCACGCCCTGCTCCGGAAACATCACGCGCTCTGGATTGGTCAGTCGCACGCCGGCGACGCTCATTTCGCTTCCGGAACGGGTTTTTCGTGGCCGAATTGTTGTCGTCCGGGGTTTCTTCACCTGGGGCTTTGCCGGCCCGGCCGATGTTTCAGCCTGCATGACGTCTGTCTTCATCCTGACCTCCTTTGGATCCTTGTCTTCGCGCAGCCCCCGGAATACCGGGTGGCGCAAGGCGCCACTGCCGGTGCGCTCGGTAAATTCAACATCGACAACCAGTTCCGGAGTGACCCACCGAACGTCCGCCTGATCCGGCACCTCTTCAGCAAAGGGTGATGTCTTTCGATGGGCTGCCTTGAGGCGCCTGTGGATATCGGCCAGTTGACGCTCCGAAAAGCCCGACCCTACCCGGCCGGCATACACCAATCCGTCATCCGACCAGGCCCCCAGCAGCAAGGCGCCGAACCCGCTTCGTGCACCGGCTGGCCTGGAATAGCCGCCGACGACAAACTCATCCTGGTTGGTGCACTTGGTCTTGAGCCACGAGCGGTGGCGGCCGGAGCGATAACCAGCGTCCGTGAGCTTCGAGATGATTCCCTCCAGGCCCATCTCGCAGGCCTGGGCAAAAAAGTCCGGGCCATGTCCAACGATATGATCGGAATAACGTACGCGATCTGCCATTTCCGGCCGAGTCCTGAGCAGATCGAACAGTACCTGCTTGCGCGCCAGCAGAGGGGCGGGTCGAAGATCATGCTCATTCAGATAGAGCAGATCGAAGGTCTGGAAAACCAGCTGGTCGGTCCGACTCGGGCGCTTGCTGCTGCCAAAACTGTCCTGCAGCTTGCGGAAACTGGTCGAGCCGTCCTGCTCGAACGATGCGATTTCACCGTCGATGAGTGCCCGCTCGATGGGCAGTTTCAGCAACTCGCTCGACAACCGGGGGAAGCGACCGGACCAGTCCTTGCCATTGCGGGTCAATAGCTGCAACTTGCCATTATCGATCCGGGCCATCAGGCGGTAGCCATCGAACTTTATTTCGTGAACCCAGCCGTCACCGGCCGGCGCCTGGCTCACCAACGTCGCCAACTGAGGTGGCACGAAGTCCGGCATTTCCGCCTTGCGTGCCTTATTGACCGCACCCGGGTCGGGTATCGCTTGCTGGTCGCCCCCGTCCCCCGTGTCCTCATCCCGGGCAATCTCGCTGATTGTGCGGCCAGAGGCAACGCTGCGGTCGTCCGGCTGAAGCTTTCTCCGGCGCGGGTCACTGCGCTTGATCAGCAACCAGTTGTTGTCCCTGCGCCGATGGGTGGTTCGCTTGCCACGCGTGCGAACCAGGGTCCAATGACCTTGCAGCTTCTCGCCATACAGGTCGAAATCAAGCTTGTCCCGCGTCGCCCGCCCCCGAAGTTTCCAGTAGCCACGATCCCACAACAGAACCGTACCACCGCCGTACTCGTCCTTGGGGATCGCACCTTCGAATTCGCCATACTCGAGCGGGTGGTCTTCCACTTCCACTGCGAGGCGTTTTTCTCCCGGGACCAGGCTTGGCCCCTTTGGAAG
>JBLRWT010000408.1:0-2811 GCA_047921095.1 Wenzhouxiangella sp.
CTTCTTGCGCTACGCGCAAACCAACCCCGATCTCCAACCTGCGCTACGCCGACCTACGCAAAACCAGGCAACGAGCCAACCAGCCAACCAGCCAACCAGCCAACCAGCCAACCAGCCAACTAGCTAACCAGCTAACCAACCACCGGCAAGGGCACGTGCAGGGTGCCGCAGATGACGCGCATCAGTTCCATTTCCTCGGCGATGAGCTGCTCATCGTGCATGGCCACACGAGCCATGGCGGCCACGAGTTTCTGTTTTTCGGTGGGGCGTAGTTGGTCAAGCTCTTTCAGGGCGGCATCGAGCTGATCGGGCCAGTCGGCCAGTTCTGGCATGGACGGCCAGGTCTCATCCGCATACAGGGCGCCGATGCCGACGGCCAGGGCGGCCTGGGCGACCTCAGGCTCTTCGGGATGGCCATGGTGGGCCAGGATGGCCAGCAGCGTGTGGGCCGATTGCTTTGTCGCTGAGAGTTTCTTCGAGCCTCCGGGCCGGGCCCGCGAAGGATTGAGTACGTCCTGGATCTGGCTGCTGGTCAGGCGGGCCAGCGCGTATTCGAACACATCGACCCGGCCGTCGGCATGGATCAACTGATCAATCAGCTTGATCAAGTCGGTCAATTCGTTTTGCGGACGACGCCGCAACGCCGGGAAGGCGATCTCCATGAGCGGCAGCCTTTGCGCCGGCTCCAGTTCGGGAACGGCCTCACGCAGTGAGCGAACCTGGCTTTCGCTTTCGCTGCCCAGCGCCTTGGCAATCATCAGTAGTTGCTGCTCGCGAATCTCCGCCTCGGTGCTGAGAAGCAGGTAGCAGATGGCTTCCTGGGCCCATTCGTCGGAATGGGCCGCCCGTTCCAGTGGCTTGGGTATGGCGGCAACCAGCGCCGCGGCCAGCATGACCTGGTTCATGCCGGGCTGCCCGATCTGTTCGGCCAGGTTGTCGATATTCATTCCGCCGGGTCCACGCTTCGTCTCCGCCCGTGCCTTCTGCTCGGCGTCAGCCTGCAGTTCCGCTTCGGCCTGGCGTGCCTGGGAGTGACGGCTCAACTGTGCCGCCAGTTCCTTGAACTGCTCGGGACGAAAAGAAGGGTCGATCGCCTGGATTCGTCGCTCCAGTGGCGGGTGGGTCGCGAACATCTGCGAGCCCATGCCGCGGGCGAACAGCATATGACCCACTTCTTCCGAATCGGCCGTCATGTAAGAACTGCTGCTCAAGGCACCGATTTTCTTCAGCGCGCCGGATACACCATCGGGATGGCGAGTGAATTGTACCGCCGAGGCATCAGCCAGGTACTCGCGCTGGCGCGACACGGCCGCCTTGATCCATCGACCGAAGAACAGGCCGACGTAGCCGATGACGATCACCGCCAACCCGATCATCAACACCGGTGCAGCGCCACGTGAGTCACGCGTGAAGCGGGCAGTCAACAACAGGCGACGGCCGATGATGGCGATGACCAGGATGCCGAACAGGAATCCGATCAGACGAATATTCAGGCGCATGTCGCCATTGAAGATATGGCTGAACTCATGGGCAATGACGCCCTGCAGTTCATCTCGATCCAGGTTTTCCAGGGTTCCGCGGGTGACCGCCACGGCCGCATCGGAAGTCGAGTAGCCGGCGGCGAAAGCATTGATGCCCTGCTCTTGCTCGAGCACGTAGATTTCGGGTACCGGGATGCCGGATGCGATCGACATCTCTTCAACCACGTTGCGCAGTCGGCGGCGCAGGGGGTCCGTGGTTCCCGGCTCGATCAGGGTGCCGCCCATCGCCCGGGCCACTTCGCCGCCACCACCACGCAACTGCACCGTTCGAAAGGCACTCGCGAGCCCGATGATGGCCCCGGTGAGCACCGTCGTGGTCAGGATCAACCCGACATTGTCGCTCAGCAATTGTCCAAGCGACAGCGCCGCGACATCATCGTCGGCATACCCGTACAGGGCCAGAACCAGGGCGTTGACCGCGATCACGATGCCCAGCACCGCCAGCGAAAACAACGTCACCAGCAGACGTGTCTGGCGTCGGGCCTTGTCCTGATGCTCGAAGAAGTTCATATGGAACTGGGAAAAGGGAAAAGGGGAAAGGGAAAAGGGCAGTAAGCGAAGCCCATGAACATACTCCCTTTCCCCGTTACCCGTTACCCGTTACTCGAAACTGACCTTGACCGCTTCGCGCTTGGCCGGGTCTTCGATATCGAGCAACTGGGCGGGCTTGAAGCCGAACAGGCCGGCGATGATGTTGTTGGGGAAGCTCTCGCGCAGGATGTTGAAGGTCATGACCGCATCGTTGAAAGCCTGGCGGGCAAAGGCGACCTTGTTTTCGGTACTGGTGAGTTCCTCGGAAAGCTGCATCATGTTCTGATTGGCTTTCAGATCCGGATAGTTTTCCGACAGGGCGAAGAGTCGGCCGAGCGCACCGGACAGGCCCTGTTCGGCCTGGCCCAGTTTTTTCATGGCTTCGGGATCGCCTGGATCATTGGCGGTCTGCTTGAGCTGGCTGACCGCGCCATTGCGCGCCTGCACCACGGCCTCGAGCGTTTCACGTTCATGGCCCATATAACGTTTGGCCACTTCCACCAAATTCGGGATCAGGTCATAACGGCGGGTCAACTGGACGTCGATCTGGGCGAACGCGTTCTTGTAGCGATTACGCGCAGCGACCAGTCGGTTGTAGATTGCTACGACAAACAGCGCCAGGGCAATCAGGACACCCAGTAAAATCAGCATTTCCATGACAATGATCCCTCGATTTCGATTGTGGTTTTGGGAGTAGTCAGCAAGTTTACCCCAACGTTGCATAAATTTCCGGAGTCAG
>JBLRWT010000409.1:0-2808 GCA_047921095.1 Wenzhouxiangella sp.
TGGGGCTAGCCCCAGCCGCACCACCCACGCCAAAAATTTTTATCCGGGGGGCTGTTGCTGGCTGCGCTGGGCGGCTTGTTGGGCACGGTGGCTGGGGATCTCCTTTCCGAATTCCACGATGATACTGTGGTGAACGACGCGGTCGATGGCGGCGGCGGTGGTCATAGGGTCTTTAAAAATTTGTTCCCATTGTGAAAAGACAAGGTTCGATGTGATGATCACGCTACGACGTTCGTAGCGCTCGGCCAGCAGGGTGAAGAGCACTTCCATCTCGTCGCGCGATTGCTGGACGTAGCCGATGTCGTCGAGGATGAGAACTTCGTAGCGGTCGAGGCGGCGTAGTTCGTTCTCAAGCAGCAGGTCACGCTTGGCCCGCAGCAGTTCGTCCACCAGGCGGTAGGTGGGGGTGAACAGGACGCTGTACCCGGCCTGGATGAGTGCGTGGCCCACCGCCGAGGCGAAATGGGTCTTCCCACGCCCGGGCAGGCCGAAGACCAGCAAATTCTCGGCGCGGCCCACAAATTCGCCGGTGCACAGCTGGCTGAGTTGGCGGCGCAGTTGCAGTGGCAGGGTGTCCTGTTCGAAGGTCGCCAGGGTTTTACCTGCTGGCAGGTGCGAGGCTTTTTGCAGGCGATCCAGGCGGCGGTGGCGGCGACCTTCCATCTCCTGTTCGAGCAGTTCGGACAGAAACGCTTCAAAGGTCCAGGTTTCGCGGCTGGCGGTGGTCAGCAGGTCTGCCACCGCTTCCACAGCGGTGGGCATGCGAAGGATGCGCAGGTGTTTCTGGATTTGTTCAAGCGCAGACATGGCTGGCCTCGCTGGGGAGCAGTCGGTCGTAGACGGACAGGTTTACCGGATGAGCCTGGAGTGCCGGGATGGCGACCAGGATGCCTGGCGCCTGGGTCAGGTCGAGAACGGTTTTTTCATCCCAGGGGTTTTGCTCTGCCAACAGCAGGCCAAGCGCCTGGGCCACGTCAGTTTCCAGCCCGGCGGCGGCTTGTTTGAGTATCCGCAGGTAGGTGATGTCTGCCTGGCGGGGCGACAGCCGTTTGTTGAGGGCATCCCAGGCCTGGCGGAAGACCTCCTGCGGGAAAAGGTCTTCACGATGGCGGTAATTGCGGAAGCCGCCCGGTTTGCGCAAAAGACTATTGATAACGTGCCGGTAGTTGATGCGGAAATGATTGGCGCCGAGGATGCGCGGCAAAGTTTCGATCTGCCGGTTGGCGTACCAGACTTCAATCTGCCATTCGTAGATGCGCACGGTGACAAACTTGCCTTTCAGCCCGCTTGGCACGCTGTAGCCGTTGCTGCCCACACGCAAAATGCCATTGTTGCCGACCCGGACATTCAGCTCGCGCATCTGCGGCCAGGGATTTACCGCGAGCGGCTTCATCTGGGCGATTTCTTCGGCCAGCCGCTGTTGTCGCCCGGCATTGCGCCGGTCCATGATGCTGAACAAAAAATTTTCGTAGGCTTCGATGGTCTCGAAGTCGCAGCTGCCGCGCAAGAGCAGG
Source organism: Wenzhouxiangella sp. (assembly GCA_047921095.1). Lineage (GTDB taxonomy): Bacteria > Pseudomonadota > Gammaproteobacteria > Xanthomonadales > Wenzhouxiangellaceae > Wenzhouxiangella. The sequence continues at coordinate 1,515 of JBLRWT010000409.1, forward strand.
TGCTGTTCCATCGCGCTTTTCAGGCCGCCATTGGAGGATTCGATATCGCCATTTTCATTCGGATTGCCCACGTGGATGGTGCGCGGCTCCAGGCCGTAATGGGCCATCAGTTGCAGGTATTCTTCGTTGAAGCCGCGCTCGCTCGGGCTTTTGGCGCGCCCGGCGATGCCCAGTTTGTGGGTCGCGGCGGTTGTGTTGTCGGTCTGGTGAAATTGCGGCACGTAGCCTAGCTTGAGCAGGGTGCTTTGCAGACCAACACGAATGGCCAGCAGCGATTCGCTCTGGGCAATTCTGCCCCACTCCCAGTTGGAGTAGGGCAAGACACTGTGAATCAGGATGTGGTTGAACGGCTGGCCCGCAATCGTGATTTTCAGTTCGTTCATGCAGGTACCATCAGTTTGCAGTGCTTCGCCGGGCTGGCGCACTTGATCCAGGGTTAGGGTTTGCTCCTGGCTCAGTACCCGCCAGTTGCTTATCCGTCGTTGCAGGGTGCGCAACTGGCCTTCCTGGTATTCGCGTCCCTTTTCGTCGCGCAGCCAATCGAACAGGGTTTTGGCTTCCAACTCCGGGGCTGCCTTCAACATCTTTTCCAATTCCGGCCAGTCTTCTTCAAACGGGTCGGACCGGGTGCGGTAATCCCGGGGTGTTTTCAGTTCACTGGGCAATTGTCCCAATTGCTCGTACTTCTGCACCGTTTTGCGGCTGCGGAGGTTGGCTTTGACTGCCGCTTGTTCCTGGGTCTTGCCGTTGTTGCGTTCTCTCATGATTAGCCTCACCTGGGCGTCGGTCGCGGTCATAGGCTCTCCTTCTCCAGAAGAGTTTAGCCGCTCCCGAAACCTGCTTGGTGGGCATTTCTAGTTGTCGTTGATGGGTAATTCTAATTGTCGTTAACCGCTTTTGGCTATCAGGATGAGACTTGGTGGAGCCGGTACGCCCACCCAAGTTTGCACAGTTGGATTGAAGATGGGCAGTTCTTGAAACTTATTGAGCAAGCCAATGATACAAAAGACCCGGAACCAAAAGCAATCGCTTGCTATGGATTGGCTGTACATTGGTACGAAGAGATGGAGAAGCATGAAGAAGTCTGGCTGCGATTTGTTGAAGGAAATCCATGTAGTGATTTGACCATTCAGTATTTGGAGTGGTTGCTCGATAAAACTCAACTGGCTGGCAAAAAAGCGTTAGTTATGATTTGGGACAATGCCACCTGGCACAAAAGCTTGGCTGTTCGAACATGGATACGAGAACACAACAAGACTGTAAAAAAGTCGCAACAGGGCATCCGATTATTGAC
>JBLRWT010000410.1:0-2800 GCA_047921095.1 Wenzhouxiangella sp.
AGCAGAATCGGGAAGTGCCTCCACTGGCCTATGATCGTGTCTATCGCCTGCGTGCAACTTTCCCTGATCTGGATGTCGTACTCAACGGCGGAGTAATAGGTGTTCAGCCAGCCCTGGATCACCTGGCACACGTCGATGGCATCATGCTTGGCCGAGCGGCCTATCAGAACCCCTGGATTTTGGCCGGTATTGGCGCCAGACTGGGCCACCCCGTTGCGAACACGCGCCGTGAGGTGATCGAGCTCATGGTCGGCTATGCTGACAAACACATCACCAATGGCGGTCGGCTGCAGCAAGTCGCTCGACACATGCTCGGCTTGTTTCACGGCCAGCCCGGGGCGCGCAAATGGCGCCAGGTGCTGAGCCAGAATATGCATCTCGACGGCGCCGAACCGGAGTTGCTGCTCCAAGCCTGCCCGGAATCGGAGCTGTGTGCGGCCTGAGCCACCCTGGGCGTCGCTGACCCTTACTACGCATGGCCGTCTCAGAGTAAGATACAGCCACTTTTTTGCCCCGACCCGGAGCTCGCAAGATTGATCGTTCGTACCCCCGCTGAATTTCGCGCCCAGATTGACGCCGGCTGGCTCAATAACGACAGCCCACCGGTGCCGCGAGCGGTATTTCTTGTCGAGCCGACCGATTTCCGCCTGAGTGAACAGTCTGCTCGCGACAATATCTACATGGACCTGAGCGTCAAGGTCGAGCCAGCTGCGGTTGCGCTCGATCAGCACCGGCGCCTGAGCGAACGCATTACCGCCTGCGGTGTTCCGCTGGTGCGCTTCCCGGGCCATAAAAGCACGCCGGACGATCTGTTTCCCAACAATGTCTTTGCCACCATACCCGGGCGCTGCATGATCGGCGCCATGCTGCATCCCGAACGCCGGCTCGAGGCCGGTCGGGCCGATATTCGCCAGTTTTTCCGCGATCTGCTCAATTACGAGGAAGTTGATCTTTCGGGCCGGGACCTGGTGGCGGAGTTGACCGGCGCGCTGGTTGTCGACCGCTCGCACCGGATCGGTTACTGTGGCATGAGCCAGCGGGTCGACGAGGCCGGTTGCCAGGCCATGCATGAGGCATTCGATCTGGCCCTGACGTTCCAGTTCGACCTCAAGCCCAGCGAGTATCACACCAACGTGGTCATGGCCGTCCTGGCATCGCGCGCCCTGATCATCTGCCCGGATGCGTTCGTCGATCCCGAGGTGCCAAAGGCGATCGCCTATGCCTACCCCGGCCATGTGCTCGAGATCACGACCGAGGAAAAAGAGGCGTTTGCCGGCAATTGCATCGCGCTCAACTTCAAGGACCTGTTCATGAGCCAGACCGCCGTCAACGCCCTGGCTCCGGAAAAGGTGGAAACGTTGAAAAGCTGGGGCTTCGAGGTTCATGGCATCGAGCTTGATGAGATCGAAAAAGCTGGCGGCAGCTTGCGGTGCTGTGTAGCAGAGATTTATTGAGGGTTCAGACCTCGTTAAGCCCTGCGCCGTACAATGCAGATCAGAACAACCAACGGAGCTGCCCGGACGTGCTGATTTTACTGCGCAAATTGCTGATCGCGATTTCCTTGTCTGCCATGCTGGTGGTATCGGCATGGGCATTGACCCTGGAGCAGGCGGCAGAGCAGGTGGCCCGCCAGTACAATGCCAAGGTGGTCTCGGCCCATACCATTGAACGCGACGGCCGGCGTGTGCATGTGATCCGCATTCTCAACGACGAAGGTGTGGTTCGTACCGTTCGTGTTCCGGCGGATCGGAGGTAAGCTTGTGCGTATCCTGGTTGTTGAAGATGAAACCGAGCTTCGGGAGCTGCTCGGACGAGCACTCAAGAAGGAAGGATTTGCTGTCGATCTGTGCGCCGACGGGACCGACGGGGTGTTTTATGCAACTGAATATCCCATTGACCTGGCGATCGTCGATCTGGGTCTGCCCGGGCAAAGCGGCATGGATATCGTGCGCGAAGTTCGCAAGCGCGAACACAAGTTTCCGATCTTGATCCTGACCGCCCGGTCGGACTGGCAGGACAAGGTCCAGGCACTGGAGTTGGGTGCCGACGATTATGTCACCAAGCCTTTTCGGCTCGAAGAGTTGATGGCGCGGGTTCATGCGCTGCTGCGCCGATCGGCCGGTCACGCCGCACCGGAAGTCAGCTTCGGGCCGCTCACGGTCAACCTGTCCAGCCAGATCGTTCTTCTTGACGGGCAAACTCTGGAACTGACCAGTTTCGAATATCGCGTGCTTGAGTACTTCACTCTCCACCCTGACCAGGTGGTGTCCAAGATGGAACTCAATGAGCACCTGTACGACGAGGATGCCGACCCGGACAGCAACGTCATCGAGGTCATCATCGGCCGACTGCGCAAGAAGCTGGATCCGGAAAGCAGTTGGCAGCCCATCGAAACCCTGCGCGGTCGCGGCTACCGTTTTCGTTCTCAACCGGCCTGATCGCGGCGGTGCCAGCGGCCAAGCGCAAAGCAGCACCGTCCCTGCTTCTTCGATTGTTGCTTGGCGCGGGCCTTGCGTTGGTGTTCGCCCTGAGCCTGATTGCTCTGGCGGTGGACCGCGGGTTTACCGGGGCGGCTGAAAGTGCCCTGCAGGAGCGGCTTGAATCGGTCGTGTTCCTGATTCTTTCCACGGTTGACCTTGACGAAAACAGTGTGCCCGTCGTTGCCGAAACCCTGGTTGAGCCAAGGCTGGTTCAGCCCGATTCAGGTCTGCATGCTGGTGCCATGACACCGGCAGGGGAATGGACGTCGCCTTCGCTGGTCGGTGTCGTCCGGCCGCCGCGGTCTCGCCTCATCGAGCGG
>JBLRWT010000411.1:0-2799 GCA_047921095.1 Wenzhouxiangella sp.
CATCGATTCTCCCGCGACCGCTCGTCGCCAAACAGCCAGCCGCTGGATGACCGCCACGTTGATGATCCCCAACACGACCACCGGCAGCTTGATATAGAGAAACGGATTGCCGTGATACTCGGTGGTGTTGAAGCTCAGCATCATGATGCCGCTGGCCACCGCCACCGCGAACCCGATCGCCGCCAGCGGCACCGTGGGCCGGATGATCGCTTGCACCGGTATCCGCTGCCACAGTCCGAGCAGCCTGAGATCGAGCAGCAGCACCGAGCCGAACAAGGTGCTGAGGCCAAGGATGTGAGCCAGGTTGAGCAGCCCGTAGGTCCAGATGCCCAGTCCGCGCAGGAACCCGGCCAGCGCCGAGGCCTCCAGCCAGGCCATCAGGTCATACACGGCTGTCCGCCTGGACTGCGTTCAAAGAGTCTTATTGCGGCGGGTAGACATCGAAGACCTGGTCTTCCCAGATCACGCGCCGCACCTTGGCCTCGAAGACGGTCGGGTCTTCATGGCGCTCGCCGATCACCGTCACTTCGGCACCGAGCGGAATCGTGTCCTCGCGCAGACCCGCCCGATGGGTTCGCGGACCCGGCGCCAGGGTGATCGCCCACACCTGGCCATCGGCATCCTCGATCTGCAATGTGCCATGCGGTCCTGCCAGGCTGACGCCGGTGACGACCGTGCCGGTCACCTCGATCTCGCCGGCGGTATTGCCGGACCAGCCATGATGAGCCTGGACCGGAGGCGCCAGAATGAACAGCACCGGCAGCAGCCAGGCGAGCAAAACAAGCCGTCTTGATTCCATCGCAAAACTCCCGAAACGTAATTCGAAGACCTCAATGATAGCAGGCGTATGCGACGGACAGAATCGTCGAGAACGATTCCGGATGACAGGCGGGCAGCAGGCTGCCCCGGTTCCGGCCGGGCTCACCAGGCCAGCTGGAAATTCCATTTGAGCTGGTTGTCGTCGGTGCCGCGTGCATCTTCCACTTGCTCCCAGGATGCCGACAGACTGGCATCCATCCGCGGCAGCTTGCCCACCAGCCAACTGCTGAAATCGATCAGCAAGGACAGGCGTTCACGCTCGATCGCGCTGGCCAGCGGCATGAACCACAAGGGATCGTTGGCGCGCAACCAGCGCGCACTCAGCGCAACCAGGCCCAGGTTACGACCTACCATCAGGTCCACTGCCCAGTTCGAAGCGGCGCCCGAGCCGGATTCTTGCAAATTCTCGTCCACTTGACGCCAGGCCAGGTCAAGACCCAACTGCCAGTCCGACCATGATCCATGGTGAATCAACCCGAACTCGTAAGCCGCATTGGCTCTTTCGATCCCCAAGGTCTGCCATTGCGGTAACACCTTGCGAAATCGAACACCATTGCCAAGGCTCTCCCCCCATCGCCAGGCCAAACCCTGCGACTGCAAGTTCAGGCCGTACACGCCCCGAAAGGGCGCCAGCACCTGGCAGTCCTGCTGGGAAATATCCAGCGCGGCATCGGACCGCATCGGCACCGGCCAGGTAGCCAGTCGGACATTGGCCTGAACATGGCAATCCAGTGGCCGATCGACGATGACCATCTCGCGCGGCGCTGTCCAGTGCACGTCCAACGCCAGGTAGCTGGGCTTCCATTGCAGATGCGCCCCGCTGCTATCGGATTTCTGTTCGCCGCTGAAAGACCAGAGTACATCCTGGTGATTGTGCAGGTCGATGGTGACCGGCGCGCCGAACGACTGTGGCAACTCGAGATGTAATTGCTGATGGATCGACTGCCCACCCAATTCTGAAGGCCGCGCCGGTGCATCGGCTGACAGGCTGTGGGCCAGTACCTCGGAGCGCAGCGAATAGTCGGCACTGTACCGAACCCGTTCTCCGACGCTATCGGCCTGGACCTGACTTTGCAGCAGGTTGTCATCATCATTGGCTTCCAGCGCGGTATGCGACTCGAGCACCAGAAAACCTGCCGCCCCTTCATCCGAGCGCGAGGAAACGCCCGCGCAACCAACGAGGTGGCCGGCAGAGAGCAACATCAATGCATGCAGTACGATCTTTCGCATCAGGGTCTGAGCAATATTCTTGTTCTATCGCTGGCAGGCAATATACAAGCACCCGCTCATACGAGCAACCGCAACTGGTCGCTCGAAAACCTGACCTGATTACTCCGCCTGCAATCCCCGGTAGAGCATTTCCACCCACCGGTCGGGTGGCAGGAATCCGCCGCCCCAGGTCTCGTCCCACTCGCGGGTGATGCCGGCGGCCTGAATGTCGGCCAGTGACTGGCCCTGCTCCATCCGTTGAACCAGTCGATCGCGCACTGTCTGTAGCATGTTGCCGTAGGCCGCCAGTTGATCCCGATCCATGATCGGACCGTGCCCGGCAATGATGCGGGTCCGGTCACCGGCCAGGTCGTGCATTTTCTTTACCGCATCAATCATGCCGCCCAGGCTGCCCCCGGAACCGGAGTCGATGAACGGATACAGGCCATTGAACACGACATCTCCGGCGTGGACCACATCGGCTTCCTGCAAATGGATGATCGCATCACCGTCGGTGTGGGCTCGCTCAACATGGAAGGCATGGATGGTATGCCCGCCCATGTGGAAGGTGATTGAATCGTTGAAAGTGACCACGGGCAACGCACCGTCGGGGGCCGGTGGCACATCGCGGCCGAAAAGCTCCATGAACTGCCCGGCGGCAAGGCGCTCGCGGACATTGTCGTGAGCAACGACCATGACACCGGCCTCGGCCAGGTTTTCATTGCCGCCGGTGTGGTCGGAGTGCCAGTGGGTATTGAGTACGAACTTCAC
>JBLRWT010000412.1:0-2786 GCA_047921095.1 Wenzhouxiangella sp.
AGCGCGATCTCGCCCTTCTCGAGCATCGGCACGTTGACCACGCTGGCCTTCACGCGCCCGCCCACGCCGCCGTTTTGGAAGTTCGCTTCGGCCTCGTCGATGCCGAGCAAGTCGAACACCGCCTGTTGCAGTTCCGGGTTGTGAATACGGATCGAACCGCCACCGATTTCGGAACCATTGAGCACCATGTCGTAGCCGCGTGACAGGGCGTTGACCGGATCGGCGCGCAAGGCATCGGCTTCGGCCACGGCCGGGGCGGTGAATGGATGGTGCAAAGCGTAGTAGCGTTGCTCCTCGCTGTCGTACTCGAACATCGGGAAATCAACCACCCACAGCGGCCGCCAGCCATCTTCGACCAGTTCAAGGTCACGTCCGACCTTCAGGCGCAGCGCGCCAAGGAAGGCTGCGACTGTCGGCTTGGGTCCGGCGCCGAAGAAAAGGATATCGCCTGTTTCGGCGTCGGTTGCCGCCAGGATGCCAGCCACCGACTCGGCAGTCAGAAATTTGGCCACCGGCGACTGAACACCTTCCAGCCCCGCGTTGCGGTCGTTCACTTTCATCCACGCCAGACCGCGGGCGCCATAGCGGGTCACGTACGCTGCGTAGTCATCGATCTGCTTGCGACTGAGCGACGCCCCACCCGGCACGCGCAATGCGGCCACTCGCGAACCCGGGTCATTGGCCGGTTCGGAAAACACCTTGAACTCGACATCCCGGACCTGATCGCAGATGGTGACCAGTTCCAGCGGGTTGCGCAGGTCGGGTTTGTCGGATCCAAAACGGCTCATTGCCTCGGCCCAGCTCATGCGCGGAAACGGCCCCGGCAACTCCACCGCCAGCACTTCACGGAACACCGAGCGCAACATGCCTTCGGCGATCGACTGCACATCGGCCTCATCGACGAATGCCATCTCCAGGTCGAGCTGGGTAAACTCGGGCTGACGATCCGCGCGCAGGTCCTCGTCCCGAAAGCAACGGGCGATCTGGTAATAGCGATCCATGCCGCTCATCATCAACAACTGCTTGAAGATCTGGGGCGACTGCGGCAAGGCAAAGAAACTGCCGCCATGAACGCGGCTGGGGACCAGGTAGTCGCGCGCGCCCTCGGGCGTGGCCCGGGTCAGGATCGGGGTTTCCATGTCAATGAAGTCATGCCCGTCCAGGTAGCTGCGGATGGCGCGATTCAGGCGCGAGCGCAGGCGCAGGTTGTTCTGCATGCGGTCCCGACGCAGGTCCAGATAGCGGTAGCGCAGGCGCACTTCCTCGCCATCATCGTCATTCATCAACAACGGCAGCGGCGCGCTGGCGTTGAGAATCTCGACCTCGTCGGCCAGCAGCTCCACCTTGCCGGTCTTCATGTCCGGGTTCCACTGGCTCTCGGGACGCAAGCGAACCTTGCCGGTCACCCGGATGCAGAACTCGTTACGCAACTTCTCCGCCACCGAAAAGGCATGAGTGTTCTCCGGCTCCACGATCACCTGGATGACACCGGCATGGTCGCGCAAGCCGATGAAGACCAGACCACCCAGGTCACGCGAACGCGCAACCCAGCCGCACAAGGTGACGGTCTGCCCGTCCAGTTGTTCGCCGATGTCACCACACAGATGAGTACGCATCAGGCCGCCTTGTCCGAGGAACCGGATTTCTTCGAATCGCTGCCGCCGCTGTTTTTCGAGACGGATTTCGTCTCGACCTTTGAATCGGAGCCTGACCCGGACTTCGCGTCCGTTTTCGAGTCGGATCCGGACGCCGGGGTTGATTCGCTCTTGCCCGACTCGCCCTTGCCTGATTCGCTCTTGCCTGATTCACTATCGCCGGCCAGGTTGCGCTTGCCATCCTTCTTGAAATCGGTCTCGTACCAGCCACCGCCCTTGAGACGGAATGCGGCGGCCGAGACCAGCTTCTTCAGCGCCGGTTGACCACAAGCTGGACAATCGCTCAGCGGCGCATCGGACATCTTCTGGATCTTCTCCAGTTGGTGATCGCAACTGGTGCAGCGATACTCGTAAATGGGCATGACTTTGAGAACCCTCAATGAAAAAAACCGGACTTGCGCTATAGTGGGGCCCCGGTGGCATGTTTTCGAGGCTGATGAGGTGCTATTTTGCCAGAAATTGGCTGCCGGACCTTGAACGACACGGCGAACGACACCGCGAACGACACCGACCAAAGCTGCCCTGACAAACCCCTGCATGACGCTTGACACCAACCGCCCACTGGATCTGCTCGCCGAGCTGGATTTTTGCCGTGGACAGTTGCTCGGGGCCAGCAACCAGGGCGAAGTCCGACGTTTTCAACTTGGCGGGCATGATCTGGCCATCAAGGCGCCCAAGGGGCATGGCTTGATCTGGCATGCCCGGCGGGCAGGCTTGCGCCACGAGTATCACGCCTACCAGCGCATCGAGGGCATTTCGGGGTTTCCGGTCTGTCATGGTTTTTTCCAGCAACGCTGGCTGGTGCTGGGCTTCGTGCCCGGCAGTCCGTTTCGTGAGTCCGTGCTGACCGACCGTGAACGATTCTTCGCCCGATTGCTTCAGATCATCCAGGCCATGCATGCCCGCGGGATAGCCCACGGCGATCTCAAGCGCAAGGAAAACCTGCTGATTGACCCGTCCGGCGATCCGGTCATCATCGACCTTGGCGCCGCAACTGTGCGCCAGTCAGGATGGCATCCGCTGAACCGATGGCTGTTCAACTTCATGCGCCAGACCGATCTCAATGCCTGGATCAAACTCAAGTACGCCGGCTATGAGGGCATTTCAGCCCACGACCGCCAATACTTCAAG
>JBLRWT010000413.1:0-2780 GCA_047921095.1 Wenzhouxiangella sp.
CGCTCAAGGCCCTGCGCGAGGGCGACGAGATTCCCGACCAGCGCCTGGCTGCCTTGAGCCGCTTCACCCGCATCATGTTCGAGACCCGCGGAAGACCTGGCGACGATGATACCAGGGCCTTTTTTGTTGCCGGATTCGAAGAAAGTCACTTGATGGATATCATTCTGGCCCTCGCAGTCAAGACGCTGAGCAATTACTCCAACCATATCAACCAGCCCGAACTCGACGAGGCCTTTGCCTCTCACAAGTGGGAAAACTGACCCTGGCATCTGGCCGACAAGCCTCAATCCAGGTTCTGACCCTCACCTACAACGCGCGTAACGTGATGCACCCGGCCACACAGTGGCCGGGATGACCTCGGACAGGGCTGGCACAGACACAGCAGGGCTTGTCGCTTGACAGCTTCCGGACGCTCAGACGCGTCCCGACAGGCCTCTTTGGAGCCGTACATTTTCCTCATGCCTTTCTGGAGTTGGACGGTATTCTTGGCAATATCCTGGCCCACTATTTTTCAGGTGAATTGGAGCTTGGGGACCGGTCTTCATCAATCGCTGAGAAACATACCTGGTCAGGATATGCGATTATTCATCCTCTCCACGCAATAAACTTTCAGGATTACCGGTCATGTCAGATACAACCCGGCAACGTCGATTCGACGCGTTAGCCCGCAATTACGCTGACGATTTGTTCCGATTCGGAGTCTGGTTGTGTAGAGATCCGACGCTGGCCAACGATCTGGTGCAGGAGACTTTCGTTCGAGCCTGGAAGGCACTGGACAGCCTTCAGGATGTGGATGCGGCCAAGAGCTGGCTGATCACCATTTTAAGGCGCGAATACGCAAGGACCTTCGAGCGCAAGGTACCGCCGCTGAGTGATATTGATGATGTAACCGTGGCTGATGAAGTGGAATTGTCGCCGGAAGACCGAGCTGAACGATCCTTGCTGCGCCAGGCGATGCATGGCCTGGAAGCCAAGTACCGCGAACCACTGGTTCTGCAGGTCGTGACAGGGCTGTCGATCGCCGAGATCGCCGAGCAACTGGAATTGACCGAAAGCGCGGTCATGACCCGGGTTTTCCGGGCGCGAGAGAAACTGAAGGCAAAATTGCAGCCTAACAACGGCAAAAGTGGAAACGTTCATGAACTTACTTGAATTCAAAAGGCGACTGATGACCGACCCGTATTCGCGGGATCCGGATTTCGTGGCCGCCCGCGCCAAGGGCGGCGAATATGCCAGGGCAGCGGCTGAAGCGGATGCGTTTGAAGCGCAACTGCATAAAGCGCTGGACGTGCGAGTGCCGCAAAAGCTGGCCGAGAACATCATTCTCAGGCACAGCATGGCGCCGGCGCCCCGGTTGCGCTCTGGCCATCGTTACCTGGCCGTGGCCGCCGCGTTGGTCATGGCGGTTGCGCTCAGCACGATCCTGCTTCTGCAACCGGGTGCGCCGCATGAAGATCTCCATCAACACCTGGCCTGGCACTGGGAGATGGATGGCCCCGCCACACTGGCCGTCAGCGAGCATTCTCCCAGCGAGGAGAATCATGTTCGCCGGATCTTCAGCGAGTTGGGCGTCCACCTGGACCACGAGTTGCTGGCCAACGTGCGCCTGAGCAAGTTCTGCCCGACCCCGGATGGGGCTGGCGCCCACGCCGTACTGGCCACCGACGATGGGCCCGTGACGTTGTTTTACATGCCGCAGACCCGCGTTTCCGGCTCACCCAGCCATATCCACCTGCCCGACGGCATGGAAGGTTGGATTGTCGACCTGCCGCGGGGCAGCATGGCGCTGATCGCCGAATCCGGACGCGATACAGCCGCGCTGGCCGATGAAATCGGACGCAAGCTGAGCTTCACGCCCAGCATGAGTCTCTAAAACAAAAAAAGGTGACGGCCACGCATGAAGTCGCGTGGTCTTGCCTTCACATCACCCCAACCAGGCAGACCCAATGACCCTGAATGAAAAACAGCGAGCGCTCTGCGAGAATCATGATTTTGATTTCTCTGACCTCAAGGCACTTTTCATCAACTGCACGCTGAAGCGATCGCCTGATTTTTCGCATACCGAGGCCCTGATGAAGGTCTCGCAGGAGATCATGGAGGCCAATCACGTCAGCACCGAGATCGTTCGCGCCGCCGACCTGAACCTGCCGCCCGGCGTCTATCCGGACATGCGCGAATACGGTTTCGATGAAGACGACTGGCCGGCGCTGTGCAAGAAGGTGATGGCTGCGAATATCCTGGTCATCGGCACGCCCATCTGGCTGGGCGAGGAGTCGTCGGTGTGTCGCCGGATCATCGAGCGGCTGTATGCCGAATCGGGCAAGCTCAACGACAAGAATCAGTCAGTCTTCTACGGCCGAACCGGCGGTTGCCTGATCACCGGCAACGAGGACGGCGTCAAGCATTGCGCCATGTCCATCCTGTACGCCCTGCAGCACCTGGGCTACACCATCCCGCCGCAGGCCGATGCTGGCTGGATCGGCGAGGCAGGCCCCGGGCCTTCGTATGCCGACGAGGAATCCGGCGGGCCGGAGAACGACTTCACCCAGCGCAACACCACCTTCATGACCTGGAATCTCATGCACACCGCCCGGATGCTGCAGGATGCCGGCGGCCTGCCGGCCCATGGCAACGACCGTTCCGCCTGGACAGCCGGGTGTCGCTTCGACCATCCCAACCCGGACTATCGCTAAGCCTGGGGTTAAGCTTTTAGCCCAGCCAATCGTTAAGCCAATCGTTAAGCCAATCGTAGGACAGCCAGGCCAAGTGTTAAGCGATCA
>JBLRWT010000414.1:0-2768 GCA_047921095.1 Wenzhouxiangella sp.
GGGATCAGCGCCTTATCTTGGCGGCGGTTTCGGTCACTTCTACGCCTATGCGCCGGTCAAGCTCAAGTATCCTGTCGACCGATTTTCCATGGAAGTCAAGCGCCAACTCGACGTCCTCGACCGACATCTCGGCGATCATGACTATCTGGCCGGTCACGAATACAGCATTGCCGATATGGCCAACTGGCCCTGGTATGGTCAGCTAGCGCTTGGCCGGCTGTATGAGGCCGCCGAGTTTCTTGATGTCGCGTCCTACCGCAATCTGCAGCGTTGGTCGAAACAGATCGACCAGCGCCCAGCCGTTCTGCGCGGCCGAATGGTCAACCGGTCTTTTGGCGAACCGGAGATGCAATTGCGTGAACGCCACGATGCCGGCGACTTTGAAACCCGCACCCAGGACAAGCTCGGTGATGGTTGATCGCCTGCTGCTGGTTCCGTCTATTGGTTCCGTGGGTCGTCGTCAGGATCGACGTAGTCGATGCCCCAGGGTCCAGTGCCATGGATCTGGATAATCGTTTCACCCTCGGCGTATCCGAACATGGGGTCACCGGGTGGCATGATTGCCACACTGCCAGGGGGCAGCGCCTTGGTTGCCTCGCGGTCGAATTCGCTGCCGTGGGCAAAGTGCAGAGTGCCTTCCAGGACGGTGACGCGCTCATAGGCCGGATGCGTGTGGGGCAGCACCTCGAAGCCGTCCTCCAGCTTGAGCCGGAACGTGAACGGTTCGGCACGGGAAATATCACCTTCAATGACGCTGATCTCGGCCCCCTCTCCCATGGAGGCGACCGGACCCCAGGTCAGTTGCTCGGGCGTTATCATCAGGTGGCCGTCGCCGCGATAAGGCTCGTCGGCAGCATGGGTTAGCTGTACGCAGAAAAGCAGGCTGGCCAATACGATACTGGCAGAGAATTGGACTCTCACGGCATTTCTCCTGGTCAAGTACTCAACCAGTATATTGAGCCCGTTCGGGCCGAGTCAAAATCCGGTTTTTCGAAGCGAATCACAAGGGGCTTCATCAGCGAGGCTCCCGAGTGCGACGCGCGGTAAATTAGGCAACGCTCACACGAGCGGCTAGCGCATCACTTTTATGAGCGCCAACCTGTGACCGGCACCCCAATTCCTGCAGCCCTAATTTTTTTACTTGCCTAATCGGCCCGGCGGGTATACGGTAATGCCAATAGCGGCAGTTGCCAAAAGCGGCAATTTGTGTCACGGGGCAGCAATGGTCAGAGGGCGTGGAAATCCTGAGAGTTCCGGGTCTCGGTTATGCAAATGGCCACTTGCTGCACCACACCTGAATACGTGAAGGCAACATGATGAACTCGACTGCAAGGCAGGCAAAGCAAAGCGACGTTGGCTGGTTGATTCAATCGACCGCGCGCATCCTTCGGCCCGTCATTCGTTTTGTCATGGGTCGTGTGTCGTGCAAGGTATTGACTGAACTCATGCGGGAGATATACATCGCCGAAGCCAGGCGTTATCTCAAGGAAAAGAATCAAAATCAGGTTGTGACCAGCGCCGCCCTGGCGGCAATGTCGGGGCTCGACAGCCGCGCCATCAAGGCGATCCAGAAAAGCGCCGGCAAGGAATATACCCAGGCCGAAATCTGCGTCGAAGCCAACATCCTGGAAATGTGGGCCGAAAACCCGCTGTTTCACGACGATCAGGGTCGTCCGGCTGAACTCAATATTCACGGCCCCAACCGGACCTTTCAAGGGCTGGTCTGGCGGGCGGCCGGACGCGCTGTCACACCGCAGACCGTGTTGGACGATCTGGTCCGAAGCGGCAACGTCGAGATTGCCTCGACCAATGACCGGGTCAGGTTGTTGAGCCCGTTCTATTGCAATATCCGGCCGTCGGAGCAGACGACCATCGTCGCTGGAAGCCTGGCCCTGCACCGTCTGGGGTCGGTGCTCTGTCACAACATCCAACGGGCCGACAACAGCGCCATCCCGGCCTGGGTCCAACAGGACAGATGGTCTATCGATATTCCAGCCGAGCGGCTGGACCAGGTCAGGATGGATATCAGAGCTGTTCTGGACAAGCACATCAAGGAAGTGGAAAACCAACTTGCGCAGGCCGAAATCAAGCCGCCAAGAGCAAACCAGCATTCGGTTGGCGTGGGTTGGTACTACTGGGAGGTTTCAAAGGACGAACCCGTTCGGCGATTCGGCCAGGGGTGAGTTCGAGCCTGCATCAACCAAGAAGGCATTATTGGAGATAGTCATGTCAGATCACCAAGAACGAACGCAGAAAGCCAATGGCGGCGAATGGAATGCTGGTAAGAGAGTCAAAAGTGATACTGGATGCCACAAGAGTGGCTCTGGAATAAACCATTCTGCGGCCCGGGGTTCACGTGCATTCGGCTTGCACCTGGCGGCGTTGCGATAGCTTCGATATCGAAGTTGCAGTACAGGCTGTATCTTCGGTCACCCGAACGCCTGTGGCTTCGGCGATGTAGTCATCGATGGTGATGCCGTGTTTGTCACAATCCACCGGTTATTGACGGGGCGTCGATTGAGTGCGCGGCCCTCGAATTGTAAAAAAGCGCAATCGACAGGCGCGAATTGCAAGACAGGCGGGGGTACCCCTTCATGGGGGCAGCAGGCCCGGCGCAAGGATTGCGCCGGGCCATTTTTTTGCGTCCGGAAATGATCGTTCGGATAGTCTTTAAAGTGGCGGGTCATCGGGTTAGGATAAGTGGGGCAGTCTGGCGAGGTGTGACCGATGACGAAGGATCAATCCGAGGCTGAAAAGCGTGCCGAACT
>JBLRWT010000415.1:0-2763 GCA_047921095.1 Wenzhouxiangella sp.
CCGACAAATCCCGGCCCGACGCGCTACGATTCTATGAAAGCCTGGGCTTTGTTGCCTCGCACGAGGGGATGAAACTGAAGCTGTAAAGATGGTGGGCACGGAATTCCGCGGAATTCCGAGAAAGGCACGCTCAGCGCAGTGTGTCGCTGACCCGCACGCCCTCGATGACGGTGCCGACCACTCGCGTGGTGTATTCGAAGGGGTCGCCGTCGAACAGGGCAAGATCACCATGCTTGCCGACCTCCAGGCTCCCTACTCGATCGTCGATGCCGAGAATCTCGGCCGGCGACAAGGTGATCAGCCTGAGAGCCTGGTCGAAGTTCAGCCCATAAGGCAGGGTCATGGCCGCTTCGAACAGCACCACCCGGGTCTTGGGTACGTAGCCTTCGAAGCCTGACTGCAGGGCAACCGGAATTCCGGCCTCGATCAGGCGGGCGGCGGTGGTGAAGGAAAAATGCTGCACTTCGCTGCCGCGAGCACGCATCATGGTCGGGTGAATCAGCACCGCCACCCCTGAATCGCGAATTTCATCGACCACCAGATGGGCGTCGGCCACCCCAGCCAGGATCAAGCGAAAGCCGAATTCGTCGGCCAGCCTCAGCGTGGTCATGATGTCGTTGTGACGGTGGACTTCAACCACCAGGGGCAGCTCGCCGTCGAGTACCCCGGTGAGGGTTTCAAGGCCCAGGTCCCGGTCCGGCGGATTCTCGCCAGCGCGATTGCGCCGGTACTCCTGAGCCCGCACCAGCTCCTCGCGCAGCATGGCCACGGCTTTGCTGCGAGTACCCGGGCTGGTCCGGTCGTGGCCATGGGCAGCCTGTTCCCCGAGGGTCACGGAAACCCCGAAAACCGGTTCGATCAGCGCGTCGTCGACGGTGTCGCCGACGGTCTTGACGATCAAAGTCTGGCCGGAAATCACCTCGCCTGGCCCATGGCCGGTGTGGATGGTGGTGATCCCGTGCTCGCGCAGCCATTCGACCAGTCGCTCGCGCGGATTGTAGGCATCGATGGCTCGCAACTCCGGTTGGATGGCGTCGGAACGTTCGAGCTGATCCTGGTCATGGGGCTGGTTCTTGGCGCCGGCCAGACCGACCACCGTGCGCCCGTCAATCAGGCCCGGGGTGGCGACGGCAACTTCGATTACCGCCATGCCTTCAGGTATTTGAACCTGCGCGGATGGACCGACAGCAAGAATTCTGCCCGCCTCGATCACGACCGTGCCGGGTGAGAAGGACTCGCCAGTGCCAATATGCAGGGTGTCGGCGCGCACGGCGATGTCATCAGCCGCTGCCGGGGCGGCCAGGGTCAGCCCGATCAGAACGACAGTCAAAATTCGCAGGTTCATTGGCGGTCTCCATGGTGGGCGTGGCCGAGTGCGTCGTCGTCGGTCAGGGCATTGAAGCCGCCTTCAGCCACCAGCCGGTCGTCGGGGTCGTCCAGATCGAAGCGTTTGTCGCCTTCGACCCAGGTCTGCAGTATCCGGCTGTAGATGCTGAACGGGTCGCCGGACAGGATCACGAAATCGGCGTCCTTGCCCGGCTCCAGGGTGCCGATGCGCTCGCCCAGGTCCATCATTTCTGCCCCGCGTATCGTCATTGCCTCAAGCGCCGCGCCGCGCGACATTCCGGCGCGCACGCCCATCGCGGCCATGCGCAGGAAATAGCGCGAGTCGGTAATCCAGTCATCGGTGTGAAAAGCCACCTTCGCCTGAGCAGCTTCAAGTGCCGGTGCGCTTTGAGCTTCCAGGTGCAGAGACTCGAGCTTGCCGCCCGGGCTGTCGACCACGATCAGCGAGACCGGCACCTGGGCTGCGGCAATTTCCTCAGCCACTCGCCAGGCCTCGGAGGTATGGTGCAATACCATCCGAAAACCGAACTCGTCCCTGAGTCTGATCGCGGTGATCAGGTCATCATGGCGATGACTGTGGAAATGCACCAGGCGCTTGCCATCCAGGACCTCGACCAGGGTTTCCAGCCCCAGATCCCGGGCCGTGTCACCGTTGCCATTGCGCTTGTCACGGTATTCTGTGGCGCGGATAAACTCCTGTCGAACCAGAGCGGCGGACTTGGCCCGGGAGGTGGGGAAGGGGGGTGCGCTCAGCGGATTGGTGCCATTGGCCATCTTCAGCCCGCCGGACAAGCCTGTGGCCGATTCGATCAGCAGCCCGTCGATGGTGTTGGCCGAACGCAGCTTGAGATAGGCCGTCTGGCCGCTGACCAGGTGGCCGGAACCGGGCATGACGTTGGCGGTCGTGATGCCGCCGGCCAGCGCGCGCTTCATGCCCGAAGAGCGCACGTTGATCGAATCCATCACTCGCACCCCGGCCTGGATCGGTGACGAGCGATCGCCCAGGTCGATTTCGCCGATATGGCTGTGAGTATCGACCAGGCCCGGCATGATGACCGTGCCCGACTCCAATTCGATCATTTTGGCGCCGCGCGGAATCCGAACCGCATCGCGCTCGCCTACCGCACGGATCGTCCGGCCCTCGATCAGCAGCACGCCGTCATCGATCTCGGGTCCGGCCACGGTGATCACCCGCGCCCCGACAAACGCGGTGACTTCGCTGCGGGCTTCGTTGGCAGCGGTGGCAAGCAGGGCACTCAGGGCCAGGCTGAATAGAACAACTCTCATCGCAGACATCCTTGCAGATTGAACTCACGCTCCCGCAGTGGGAAGCGATTTCGAGCCTAGTGTACCCCGCCACTAATTCTGTGACATTCAGAGCGTGACTGAGTCGACAGTGCAAGGCGCGAACCGCAG
>JBLRWT010000416.1:0-2752 GCA_047921095.1 Wenzhouxiangella sp.
GGATGACTTATGGCCTATTCCCCCAACCATGTACATGGTCTAAGGTGCATACTGTGAAGTCGCTCTCTTTTCCCCAACCTCAACGTCGGAATCACCATGAAAGCAATATCGAAGAACCTGTGTCGCGGCACCCTGTTGGTCGCCACACTCTGGGCCCTGTGCCTGGCCACCAGTGCGGTGGCGGATCGTGCCGAGCCACTGGCCTACCTGGATCAGTTGCCTCCCTTGCTCGACCGGGACCTGTTTTTTGGCGACCCGGAAATTTCCGCCGCCCAGCTTTCGCCGGATGGCCGGTTCATCACCTTCATCCGCCCCTACCAGGGCGTGCGCAACATCTGGGTCAAGGGCATCGATGAAAGCTTTGATGATGCACGCCCGCTGACCGCCGATGACAAGCCGGTACCCGGCTATTTCTGGAGCCAGGATGGCGCCTTTGTCCTCTATGTCCAGGATCGCGGCGGGGATGAAAACTTTCACGTCTGGGCTGTCGATCCCGACGGCAATCTCGGCGATGACGGCGTGCCACCGGCGCGCAACCTGACCGACCTCGATGAAGTCCGGGCCTTCATTATTGCTGTTCCCCGCGAAACGCCTGATCGCATGCTGGTCGGCCTGAACGACCGCGACCCGGCCCTGCACGACGTCTATGCCCTGACCATCAGTACCGGTGAGCGCGAGTTACTGATTCGGAACGAACAGAATATCGCCGGCTGGAGCGCCGATTTGCAGGGTAATGTCCGGCTGGCGCTTCGTCAGAACACCGAGGGCGGCACCGAAGTCATCCGGGTGATCGATGGCGAGTTGGAAGAAACCATCTTCGAATGCTCCTGGGAGGAAAGCTGCGGTCCGATGCGCTTTCATCCGGACGGCGACCAGGTCTGGTTCCAGAGCAACAAGGGTGAAGACGTTGATCTGACCGGCCTGTACCTGATGGACATGGACAGCGGTGAACTGACCCTGTTCGAACGCGACCCGGAAGGTGAAGTCGACTTTGGCGGCGCCATCTTCGCACCCGACACCGACGCATTGCTGGCGACTGTCTACGTCGGCGACCGGCCACGCATTTATCCGCATGACGATGGTTTCGCCGCCGACCTGGCTTTCTTGCGCGAACAACTGCCCGAAGGCGAAATCGGCCTGCCCTCGCAAACCACCGACCGCAGTCTGGCGCTGGTCAACCTGTCGCGCGACGTTGACCCGGGTACCGTCTACCTGTTCAATCGCAACGAACGCAAGATCGAGGAACTCTATCGCTCACGTCCCGAAATCCCGGTTGAACACATGGCCGAAATGCAGGCCATTCGCTACACGGCCCGTGACGGACTTGAGATTCCGGCTTACCTGACCCTGCCCAATGGCGTGGCGCCGGAGAACCTGGCCGTCGTCGCGCTGATTCACGGCGGACCGTGGGCACGCGATACCTGGGGCTACCGTTCGCAAGTGCAGTTTCTTGCCAACCGCGGCTATGCCGTGCTGCAGCCCAACTTCCGCGCCTCGACCGGGTTCGGCAAGGCCTTCCTCAACGCCGGCAACAACGAGTGGGGGGACGCCATGCAGGACGACATCACCGACGGCGTGCAATACCTGATCGACCAGGGTATTGCCGATCCGGAGCGTGTATGCATCATGGGCGGTTCCTACGGCGGCTACGCGACTCTGGCCGGCATGACCTTCACCCCGGAACTCTACGCTTGCGGCGTCAATATCGTCGGTGTTTCCAACCTGATCAGCCTGATCAACTCGATCCCCGCCTACTGGGGCCCGGCCCGGATGCTGTTCACACTGCGCATGGGCGATCCGGACACCGAGGAAGGTCGCGCCCAGCTGGAACGCCAGTCGCCGATCAACCATGTTGACAAGATCCAGCGGCCGCTGCTGGTGATCCATGGGGCGAACGATCCACGTGTTCGCCAGGCCGAGGCCGATCAGATCGTCGTGGCCATGCGTGAAGCCGACCTGCCGGTCGAATATATCGTCGCTCCGGACGAGGGTCACGGCTTCCGTGGCCGCGAGAACCGGCTGGCGATGTTCGCGCGGACCGAGCAATTCCTCGACGAGCACCTCGGTGGCCGTCACCAGGAATCCATGGACGAGGAGATTGCCGAGCGCCTGGCCAACATCACCGTGGATATCGATTCCGTCGAGGTGACCGATCTGGCCGATGAACTGGCTGCAGCCCGCACCCGTCCGCTGCCAGTGGTCGATGCCTCGCAAATCGCTGCCGGAAAATTTGGCTATCTGACCAAACTTTCAGTTCAGGGCAACGAGCTGGAGATCCAGTCCAGCCGTCAGATCAAGCGCACGGAAGATGACGGTGATGCCCGTCTCGAGCTGATCACCGAAAGCACCTCGCCGATGGGCGAAATCAGTGATCGCTACGTTCTCGATGGCAATACCCTGCGCCCCATCGAGCGCAAGGTCCGCCAGGGGCCAGTCACCATTGACGTGGCATACGACAGCCGCCAGGTCACCGGCAATATCGATGCCGGCACCCAGCAAATGCCGATCGATATCAGCCTGGATGCCCCGGCTTTCGGCGGCGATGCCGGGCTTGAGGCGGCGTTGATGGGGATGCCGCTGCAAGCTGACTACCGGACGCCACTGCGTTTCATCGAGGTCAGCATGAATCAGCGCGTACGGTTCTTCCAGGCCGAAGTCCATCCGGTCGATACCATCGACGTGCCGGCTGGCACTTTCGAGGCCTGGCGTGTCGAGCTGGCACCGCTCGACGATGAAGGTGGCCGGCAGACAG
>JBLRWT010000417.1:0-2735 GCA_047921095.1 Wenzhouxiangella sp.
GCCAGCATGTCTTTCATCAACGGCTGTACGGCGCGCTGCAGGCTGGCGATATTGTTGATGTCCTGGGTCAGAGACTCGATCTCGTTGCGCTGCGCATCGACCTGCCTCTGTTGTGACTGGTTGTAGCGGTTGAGCTGTTCGAGCTGCTTGAGGTTGGCTCGATAATCGCCCAGCAACTCCTGGATGCGGGAATCGATCTCGTCGATCCGCTCCTGCGACTGACGAGTCCCCTCGGCCGCCTGGCGGCTGGCATCCAGCGCCGGACTGATTGCCTGGGCCTGGAGGTGCAGGGCGAAGCCGAACGTCAGCACGGCAACGATCAACACGCCGGCCAGTCCACGGTAATTCTGCTTGGTCAATGTATTCATATCCCGGTTGATCTTCAGTTTGTGTGGGAGGATCGCTGACGACCGCAGTTTCTCAATCGGCAGCAACTGGATTCCTTAATTCTAGGCGGGTTGCTTGTCAGAATGCAACACCCGGCGCCCTGCCCGGCCCCGGGTGCAGCGCAAAACGCTTCGACGGCGCACGAGCGAAGTGCGCAGACTACCAAAACTACGAAGCGTGTGTTGGGATAAATTTCAGGCATATGGAAACTCATCCCGGATTCCACCGCCCCAACTTCGGAAACGCACAGGACGTCATGCTGCGAACCGGTAGTTCGGCAGTCTCCCGGCCGCATCGAAACCGAATTCTCGCAGCCGGCTGGGTAAACAGATCGTTAACATAAATCGTTAACATAAAGCTTTGCAACACGATTTTCCAGTGCTACCATCGGCTCCAAAGTCGAGTGCGCCGCGCGCAGTTCCGTAATCGGAACAGCATGCGCGGACGCTGCTGTGCAGACTTTGAATTGGTGGAAAACCAGGTTGCCGAAAACGCAATGAATCCTTAATAAGCACTGCTTGAGCATTGGAGAATCCAGATGATATTAAAACGAAACCCCCTTGCTGAATCAATAATTTACGGCCTAGGTGCGGGTTTTATTGTCAGCATGGCAATGACCGCCTCGCCCGTCCTGGGACAGGAGACCGCAGCAACCGCTCAGAGCCAGGAAGCGGCGGAAGAAGATGAAGAAGATTATGATGCAATTGAGGAAAGTCTCGACCGGGTACAGGTCACCGGTTCGCGTCTGGTCTCGCCGAATGTCACATCGCCCAGCCCGGTGACGGTGGTCACCTCCGACCAGTTCGAAATGCGAGGCACAACCGACACGATCGATCTGATCAATACGCTGCCGCAGGCTTTTGCAGCCCAGACCACCGCGTTTGCCAACGGCGCCAACGGCACTTCGACGCTGAATCTGCGCGGTCTGGGTGCAATCCGCACACTGGTCATGGCCAACGGCAAGCGCCTCCCGCCGGGCTCGCCAACCCCTGGCGGCTGGCCCTCGGACATCAACCTGATTCCGTCTCAACTCGTCGAGCGGGTTGAAATCGTGACCGGCGGTGCCTCGGCGGTGTACGGTTCCGACGCCGTGGGCGGGGTCGCCAACTTCATTCTCAAGCGCGACTTCGAGGGCGTGGAAGTCGATGCCCTGTTCGGCTTCAACCAGGCAAGCAACAGCGCCAGCAACATTCGCCGCGTACTTGAGAACTCAGGCTTCGATCCCGTGGGCAGCCGCACTGACAATGCGACCTTTGACGTCTCGATCGTGATGGGAACGAACCTGGCCAATGGACGAGGCAATGTTACAGGTTACTTCCGACGCGTTCAAAACGACGGCATCGACCAGGGCGACCGGGATTTTGCGCAGTGTGCGCTGAACGAAGCTGGTCGTGAGACACTGACCTGCTCGGGCTCGAACGCGGGCCCCTTCCCGACGACCATTGTCGTGGGCGTAGCAACGGATGCCGATGGCAATCCGATTGAGCTGGTGGATGCCAACGGTAATGGCCTGGGGGCCAACAGCGGCGCCTTCTCGCTGAACCCGGGCGGCGGTTTTACCCCGGGCTTCAACAATGCCTTCAACTTCAACCCCGACAATCCGATTCGCCGCAAGGTCGAGCGCTTCAATGCCGGCTTCAGTGGGTTCTATGAATTCACCGACTCGGTTGAGGCTTACATCGATTTCGGATTTACCCAGAATCAGTCGCCGCAGGTCATCGCACCCTCGGCGGCGTTCGGCTCGTCTGTCAACCGCGTGAACTGCGACAACCCGCTAATTGCGCCGGAACTGCTTGCCCGCATCTGCGGCGTGCAGGATCCCGTGACCGGTCAGTTCTCGCGTGACGTGGACGGTGACGGCTTCGCCCAGGCCGAAGTGCGCAGACGCTTTGTCGAAGGCGGCGGCCGGACCGATGACCGCACGCTGACCAACTTCAGGGTTGTCGGCGGCCTGCGCGGCATTGTCCTGGATCATTGGGAGTGGGATCTTTTCGGCCAGTTTGCCAAGACCAACCTCGATCGCATTCAGACCAAGCAGGTGACGTTCGATGCCATCCTCGCTGCGATGGATATTGTCGCGGATGCCGATGGAAATCCGGTCTGCCGCTCCGCCCTTGATGGCTCGAACCCTGACTGCGTGCCCTTCGTGACCGCATTCGATCCGACCGCAACCAATCCACCCGGCCTGGAAGCCTTCATCGATACCCCGACGCTGACGACCGGAAACACAAAACAGACGGTAGTCGGCGGCACGGCCCAGGCAGACCTGGGCAACTACGGCATCTCCAGCCCGATGTCGGATTTCGGCGTCAATTTCCTGGTCGGTTGGGAATATCGCAAGGATCAGC
>JBLRWT010000418.1:0-2734 GCA_047921095.1 Wenzhouxiangella sp.
GCATCCACGATCACGCGCTCGGACAGTCCGGACTTGCGTCCGGCACGCCGGATCGCATCGCATGCCTCCTCGACCAGCAACGACTCTGGCCCGGCAACCAGGTAGACCGGATCCAGACGGCTTTGCAATCGGCCTTCGAGCTTTTCCGGGAACAGTTTCATGCGCGAACGAGATGCCTGATCAAAGGGCTTCCAGACGCCGCAGCATCTGGGCCGCCATGGCCTGGCGCAGATCGTTGCGCAGGAACTCCTCCTCGCGGGTCCCCGCCAGGATCTCCTGCTCGTCGAAGCTGTAATCGCGCGTCATACGCAACGTTTCACGGCCAATCAACAGGTCGCCCGAAGCATCGGTCAGTTCAAAATCAACATCAAAGACCAGTACAAATTCGCGCACCCGAGCCTGGCCCGAGATGGTCAGGGCTTCGCGACGCATGCGCTCGGCGAAGATCCTCAGCTCGGCCGCCTCATCACTGGGCCGGCTGCGCACTTGAACCCCGTTTGCCCGCAGCATCAGGGTCAGTTCCCGAACAAAAGCCGTACTGTCATCCGGAACATGAAGCCAGGTTTCCTGCATGGCGGGGGACAGACGTGCCTCACCCCGTAACTGGAAACCACAACCGACCACCAGACTGCATACCAGGATAATCAGGAGAGCGCGCATCAGTTGGCCACCACGTTGACCAGCTTGTCCGGCACGACAATCACCTTGCGGATCGTTTTGCCGTCGACAAAGCGGATTACATTGTCATCCGCCAGTGCGGCGGCCTCGATCTGTTCGCGCGCGCTTCCCGGTGCCGCTTCGATGCGACCGCGAACCTTGCCATTGACCTGGACCACGATGGTGACGGTCTGTCGGACCAGCGCCGATTCATCCACGGCCGGCCAGCCGGCCTCGAACACCGAGTCGGCCTGTCCGAGCACCTGCCAGAGCTTTTCAGCAACATGTGGCGTCACCGGGGCGATCAGCCGGACCACGCCCTCCCAGGCTTCCTGGCACAGGCGGCGGCCAGCTTCGTTGCCGGGCTGGTACCGATTGAGATGATTGCAGAACTCCATCACTGCCGCGATCGCCGTATTGAAGGTATAGCGTCGACCGAAATCATCGCCGACCTTGGCGATGGTCTCATGCAGCAGACGCCGCGTTTCGCGGCCTTCATCATCGAGCTCCCCTCCCTCGACATTTCGCGGCAGGCCAGCGGCGACATGATCCTGGACGCCGCTCCAGAGACGGCGCAGAAATCGCCACGCGCCTTCGACCCCGGCTTCGGACCATTCCAGCGACTGCTCGGGTGGCGCAGCGAACATCGAGAACAAACGCACCGTGTCGGCCCCGTACTGCTCGACCATCACGGCCGGGTCTACGCCGTTGTTCTTGGACTTGGCCATCTTCTCGATGCCGCCGAAATGCACCGGCTGGCCGTCTTCGGCCAGCGTGGCCGAGGCGATCTGCCCTTTGGCATCGCGCTCGACATCGACATCAGCCGGGTTGAACCAGGTCTTTCGACCGGCTTCATCCTCGCGATACCAGGTCTCGGCCAGCACCATGCCCTGGGTCAGCAGGCGGGCAAACGGCTCGTCGAACTGGATCAGGCCCTCGTCGCGCATCAGCTTGGTCCAGAAGCGCGCGTAGAGCAGATGCAGGATGGCATGTTCGATACCGCCGATGTACTGGTCGACCGGCAGCCAGCGGTTGGTTTCCTCGTCCACCATGGCCCGATCGTTGCTGGGACAGGTAAAGCGCAGGAAATACCAGGACGAATCGACAAAGGTGTCCATGGTGTCGGTTTCACGCCGGGCCGGGTCGCCACAGCGGGGACAGGTGGTGTTGACGAAAGCCTCGCAGCGCCCAAGTGGGTTGCCGGCACCGTCGGGCACCAGGTCTTCCGGCAACTCGACCGGCAAGTCTTCTTCTGGCACCGGGACTTCGCCGCAGATTTCGCAGTGGATGATGGGGATGGGACAACCCCAGTAGCGCTGGCGGGAAATTCCCCAGTCGCGCAAGCGGTACTGGATTCGTTTCCTGCCTGCGTCCCTCGCCTCCAGGTCGGCAACAATGGCCTCGGCGCCGTCGGCACTACTCAGTCCGTTGTAGGCACCGGAGTTGACCAGAGTCCCCTCCCTGGCCTTGTAGTCGTCGTGCCACTGGCGATCGTCGTAGGCGCGTCCTTCGGGCAGACTGACAACCTGTTTGATCGGCAAGTGATACTTCAGGGCGAACTCGAAATCCCGATCGTCGTGGCCGGGGACGGCCATGATGGCGCCTTCGCCGTAGCCCATGAGCACGTAATTGGCCACCCAGACCGGAAGTTCCTCGCCGGTCAATGGATGAATGGCCTTGAAACCGGTGTCCATGCCCAGCTTTTCCTGGGTGGCGATGTCGGCCTCCGACACCCCACCCTTCTGGCACTCGACCATGAAGTCGCGCAGTTCAGGGTGGTTGTCCGAGGCGAGGCGTGCCAGTGGATGTTCGGCGGCAATGGCCATGTACGTCGCGCCCATGAGCGTATCCGGTCGCGTAGTGAAGACCTTGATGATCTGGTCGCGACAGGCAAAAGCGATCTCTGCCCCGGCGCTTCGCCCGATCCAGTTGGCCTGCATCGTGCGTACGCGCTCCGGCCAGCCGTCGAGCTGGTCGAGGCTGTCGAGCAGTTCGTCGGCATAATCGGTGATGCGCAGGTAGTACATGGGGATTTCGCGCTTCTCGACCAGCGCGCCGGAGCGCCAGCCACGGCCAT
>JBLRWT010000419.1:0-2728 GCA_047921095.1 Wenzhouxiangella sp.
CTGGCCGAGCGGGTACCAGGCGCGCATTTGCGGCTCAACCCGAATCGACATTATCGCGATGCGGCCGAAATCAGTCCCGGCTCGGTGGTCTGGCACGTCATCGAGGAGCCATCGGTGGAGCTGAACCGTTACCGGGCCGGACAGTTACACATTACCGAAACCATCCCCCCCGGCCGCCTGAACTGGCTGCGGGAGCAGTTTGGCGACGAGCTCAGGATCTCTCCGTATCTCGGCTCGTTTTTCCTGGCCTTCAATGTCGGCCGCGAACCATTTCGGAATAACCCGGATCTGCGCCGCGCGCTCAGCCTGGTGATCGACCGGGAAATCCTGACCGAACGTGTGCTTGGCGCCGGCGAGGTGCCGGCCTGGCGGCTGGTGCCGCCGGGTATGCCGGGCTGGCCGGACAGTGATGCCGGTGACGAACGCAGCATGGCCGAGCGCGTGGCTCAGGCCCAGAAACTTTATCGTGAGGCCGGGTACGGCCGGCGCAATCCGTTGCAGGTCGAGCTGCGCTTCAACACTTCCCTGGCGCACCGGCGCATGGCCGCAGCGGTCGGGGCCATGTGGCGCCAGCACCTGGGCGTCGAGACCCGGTTGGTCAACGAGGAGTGGAAGGTCTTTGTCGCCAACCGCCGTCACGGGCGGATCACCCAGGTGGTTCGCGGCGGCTGGATCGCGGACTGGCGGGATGCGGCCAATTTCCTCCAGCTGTTCGAGTCCGACAGCCCGCTCAACTATAGTTTCTGGCATGACAAAGCGTTTGATGAGGCGATGCGTTCAGCCGTTGCTGCCACGGGTGACAAGCGCTTCGACCAGCTGCGCCTGGCCGAAGATCGCCTGCTGGCCGAGCAGGTGATCATCCCCTTGTACTACTATGTCTCACGTCACCTGGTAAAACCCGAAGTAAGAGGTTTCGAAAACAACCTGATGGATATCCACCTGTCGCGCTGGCTCTCGCTGGAATGAAACGCCGGGGAATGAAAGCCCGGGCCAGCCTGATGGTGCTGATCATGCTGGCAGCATGGCTGAGCGGGTGCAGCCCGCGCAGCGAGGGGGAGCAGCCGCGAGCGCCACGCCTGGCGCAGCCGGTCGAGGTCGAATTCGATGAGGATGGAAGGCCATTGCCAGCGGTTCTGGCGCCGGAACAGGTCGTTTTTCGCGGCAATGGTGAAGAACCGCAAACCCTGGACCCGCACCTGGCCCAGGGTGTGCCGACCAGCAATATTCTCAGAGACCTGTTCGAGGGCCTGGCGACCATCGCCCCCGATGGGCGTATCGTTCCGGGCACCGCCATTCACTGGGATATCAGTCGGGATGGCCTGACTTATACCTTCTACCTGGATCCGGCTGCCTCGTGGAGCAACGGTGAGCCTGTCACCGCCGATGATTTTGTCTGGTCGTGGCGGCGCGTGGTGGATCCGAAAACCAGCGCGGCGTACGGGCGCATGCTGGCGCCCGTGGTCAATGCCGAGGCCATCTTCGCCGGCGATCTGCCGCCCGAGCAACTGGGCGTGAGCGCACTCAACGAGACCACTTTCCAGGTTCGCCTGGACGATCCGACCTCCTATTTTCTCGGCCTGCTGACCCACCCGACCACCTATCCAGTCCACCGTGGCAGCCTGGAGGCGCATGGCAGCGCCCATGTCCGGCCGGGCAACCTGGTATCCAACGGCGCCTATGTGCTCAGTGAATGGCAGGTGCGTTCCCGAATCACGCTGGTTCGAAACCTGCACTACCGCGCTGTCGACGATGTGATTGTCGAACGCGTGGTCTTTTTTCCGTTCGAGGATGAAAACACCGAGTTCAACCGATTTCGGGCGGGCGACCTGCACTGGACTTACCAGGTTCCCAGCAGCCAGTTTCGCTGGCTCAGGAACAACATGAACGAAGCTCTCGAAGTGGCGCCGTGGTTCGGGACCTACTTCTACTCATTCAACCTGACCCGCGAGCCATTCCGCGACAGCCTCGATCTTCGCCAGGCCCTGAACCTGGCCATCGACCGCGACATCCTTACCGAGCGTGTCAGTCAATTCGGCGAGATCCCGACATTCAACCTGATACCGGCCGGCCTGCCGGATTACGAGCCACCGGAACCGGATTACGCCAGCTGGACCCAGCAAGAGCGCGAGGAAGAGGCACGCCGCCTCTACCAGCGTGCCGGTTATTCCGAATCGAATCCGCTGACGGTCGAGCTGCGTTACAACACCTCGGAGAATCATCGCAAGATCGCCGTGGCCATGGCGGCCATGTGGAAGCAGACCCTGGGCGTGCGCACACGCATGGTCAACGAGGAATTTCGCGTGTTCCTGCAAAACCGCGCCCAGCGCCGGGTGACCGAAGTCTTCCGTGCTGGCTGGATCGGTGACTATCAGGATGCCTTTACCTTTCTCGAATTATTCCACTCCGGCCATGGACGCAACGATGCCGGTTACGACAACCCTCGATTTGATCGAATGCTGGAACAGATCGCCGCCGAACGCATTCCAGCGCGTCGCCGCAACCTGATGGTCGAAGCCGAACGCATGCTGCTGGCCGACCAGGTCATCCTGCCGGTCTTCACCTACGTCTCCAAGCGCCTGGTCGACCCGCGCCTGC
This sequence comes from Wenzhouxiangella sp., assembly GCA_047921095.1. Lineage (GTDB taxonomy): Bacteria > Pseudomonadota > Gammaproteobacteria > Xanthomonadales > Wenzhouxiangellaceae > Wenzhouxiangella. Next base: position 2,596 of record JBLRWT010000419.1, read on the forward strand.
AAGGCTGGAAAGAAAACATCATGGACCACCACTTGACCCGCCATATGTTCCTGCTGCGCGATCGGGCTGCGGAGGAGAACGTGGACGTAGAGCCCGAGGAGGCAGATAGTGCTTGAAAAAGCAAAAGCCTCTC
>JBLRWT010000420.1:0-2710 GCA_047921095.1 Wenzhouxiangella sp.
CTGGCGACCATCATGCTGCTGGTGACTGCCCTGGTCGCCTGGCTGGGTTGGCAGACACGAGAAACCGTGACCGAGCGCGTCAGCATCAGCCTGGAGGCCGTGTTGGGCGAAGCCCCCGATTTGTTCAGACGGGTGACCGGTCCGGAACCCCTCGAGTTCCCTGCCGACCATGGTTCACACCCGGACTACCGCAGCGAGTGGTGGTATTTCACCGGCAACCTTGAAGATGACGAACGACAACGAATGGGCTTTCAGTTCACCCTGTTTCGCTATGGCCTGGAACCCGGGCCGGCGCTTGATTCGGAGTGGCAGACCGACCACCTGTGGATGGGTCACATGGCTCTCAGCGACGGCCGTCAGCAGCGATTCTTTCAGGCCGAACGCTTCTCCCGCGACGCCCTGGGTCTCGCCGGCGCCACCCCGGACCGCTGGTGGATCCGGGACTGGCGGATAGAGCGTCAAGATGACGGCTGGATCCTTCGGGCCGAAACCGACGAATTCGGCCTGGACCTGGAATTGCGCCCGATTCGTGGCCTGGTGTTGCAAGGCGATCACGGCTACAGCCGCAAGGGTCCCGAGCCGGGTAACGCATCACGCTACTATTCGGCCACCCGCCTGCAGACGTCTGGCCGGGTCCGACTGGCCGATCAATGGCTCGAGGTCAGCGGCCTGTCATGGCTGGATCGCGAGTGGGGCTCCGGCCAGCTCTCCGACACCATCGTTGGTTGGGACTGGTTTGCACTTCATCTGGACGATGGCAGGGACGTGATGATCTACCGGCTGCGCGAGCCCGACGGCTCGGCGTCGAAATACTCGGCCGGTACGCTGGTGGCCGCCGATGGTTCCGCGCGAACGCTGGTCGCCGAAGACTTCCACAGCCGCATCACGCGCTGGTGGCGGGACCCGACCGACCAGCAATGGCCGCTGGAGTGGCATATTGACGTTTTCGCCGCTGATCTACGGCTGGCAATTCGCCCCATCTTTGATCACCAACTCTGGAAACAATCAGTACGCTACTGGGAAGGAGCCGTCGATGTGCTGGATGCCGACACCGGGCAAACGGTGGGACGCGGCTACATGGAACTCAGTGGCTACGCGGAACCGCCGCCACCGCGATGAACGGCAAGATTTATCCTAACGCTCATTCCGATAGACCACACCGTCGCGCATGACGAAGCGGACACTCTTGAGCGTCGCCACATCCTGGAGCGGATCCTCGGCTACGGCGATCAGGTCGGCAAGGTAACCCGCGCGAACCTGGCCCACCCGGTCCCCGTGCCCCAGCAAGTCGGCCGCATGCAATGTGGCCGAGCGAACAGCCTCGGCAGGTGTCATGCCGGCTTCGACCATCAGCTCGAATTCCATGGCGTTGCTGCCATGGGGGCACACGCCGCAGTCTGTCCCGAAGGCGATGCGGACGCCCGCTTCGTATGCACGGCTGAACGTGCCCTGGATCAATGGCCCGATTTCAGCCGCCTTGGCCGCAACCACCGGCGGAAAATACCCCTCGACCGCGGCCTTTTCAGCGACAAAACGTCCCGCCGACAAGGTCGGTACATACCAGGTGTTGTGCTCGAGCATCAGGGCGATGATGTCGTCGGTCATGTAGGTGCCATGTTCGATCGAGTGCACGCCGGCCAGGATCGCCCGGCGCATGCCCTCGGTACCATGCGCATGGGCGGCCACGTGCATGTCATAGTCGCGGGCGATACGGACAATCTCGGCCAGCTCCTCGTCCGTGAATTGCGGATTCTGTCCGCTTCGGGCGACGCTGAGCACACCGCCGGTCGCCGTGATCTTGATCAGGTCGGCGCCATCCTTGTAACGCTGGCGAACGGCCTGGCGGGCATCGTCGAGACCATTGATCACACCATCAATCGGGCCAGGCTCCCCCATCAGGTCGCTGCGCCAGGAATTGGTCGGATCGGCATGGCCGCCAGTGGTTGCCAGCGACTTGGCGGCGGTAAAGATACGCGGCCCCGAAACAAGCCCATCATTGATGGCATCGCGCAACGCAATCGTGACATTGAATGAATCGCCAAGATCACGCACCGTGGTAAACCCGGCTTCCAGCGTGATTCGGGCAAAATTGGCACCGCGCAGAGCCAGGTCTGCCTCGTTGAGCGTAAAGCGTTGCACGTAGGCCTGGGGCGAAAATTCAGACGACAGGTGGGTGTGCATGTCCATCAGACCCGGAAGACAGGTCAGGCCTGTCAGGTCGACCACCTCGACCCCGTCCGGGGCTGTTGCATGCCCGGCTTGCACCTCGCCGAAGCGATCACCGGAAACAACCACCGTGTGCGGGCCCAGCGTTCGACCCTCGACCACGTCCACAAGTCCACCGCATCGCACCCAGACATCGTCCGCCCAGGCCAGTCCGCATCCAAGCAGACTCACCATGCCTATTGTCAAACTGCTCGTCAAACTGCGCTTGGACGTCATTTCATCAGTTTCCTTTTGCCTGATTATTGGATTCTTCTTTTCACTGAGGTCAAATCAACCAGCCGGCCAGCAACATGATGCTCAACACGACCAGCCACAAGACCAGCATACGCCAGACCATCTGATGACCGGCAACGAGACCGCCGTCAAAATCGGATTCCGGCGGGGCAACGGCAGCGCCAATCCCGTCGAGGATGGTCGGCGTCAGCAGCCAGGCGGGCCGGCCATCGGACCGCTCGCGCCAGGCCATGCGGATTCGATCCAGATC
>JBLRWT010000421.1:0-2705 GCA_047921095.1 Wenzhouxiangella sp.
CCAGTGAGTGCATGCGTTTCCCGCACGCGTTACGCTGACTTGCACACGCTTGAGTTCGCTCTCGTCCTGGATCGTCCAGCAACGTGTCAGGGGGACCGGCGTTGCAGAAAACATCGTGAAGGAATCGAATGCAATCGTCTCTGAGTAATTCGCTTGCGCCATGATGGCGGCCCCAAAGGGCATGGCGCGCAGCTGCTCGATCTTTTCCTCGGCGAGCATCATCGCGGCGGAACGAATCCGGTTGTCGGCCGCACTGCCGAGGATCTGGCCGTGAAATACCATGATGGTCCCAAAGGCCAGGACCAGGATGACGATTGCGATTAGCGCTTCGAGCAGGGTGAAACCACGTTCGCCGGGACGGTGACGCGAAATGGGAAGACATTGCATGGTATTGGACATCACTCGACCCACCGCCGTTGATTCAGATGGCACGACTAGCTTCCGGAGAAAAGCTCGCGCCAGGAGTTGGCGTCGAAACTGGCCTTGACCTCACCCAGAACGGTCGCAGGGTCCCCCGCCAGGGCGTCAAGCGGCGCGACCTTTGCGAGATCTTCATTGAAAAAAACAGACGCGTTGCCGGTTACCGAGATGCCGTTTTCAGCGACCAGTTGCCCGAAGATCTTGGTTGTGCCCGCAGAAAAATCGTTGCCGATCATGTATACGAGGCCCCAGATCGTCACGTTCCCCAACATGGCCAGATCGCCGTTGATGACCAGCGTAATGGGTTTCTCCGGCGAACCCAGGGTGCCGGATTGCAGCCGAAGGTCGCCGTCATACCATACGGCCGGATTGACATTGACGTCGCCCAGCGATTCGCCGGCAGAGACGACCTTGGCACCCGCCTTGTACGTGTCCTTGTCCATCCCGAGCACCTGCTCGAAAAACGCGTCTGCGGACAAGCTGCTAAGGTCATCCCGATTGGCATCCTTATGCTGGTCCAGCAAGCGCGAATCCCTCACGCCGGTGTCGCCTCCCTCGATGGTGCCACCGGATACAATCAGTTTCTGGTCAAGATCGCTGATGTCCGGCTTCGGGTTGCCCGGCGTGTCCAGCGCCTGACAGGCCTCGACGCTCGCACAGGGTGCAGCGTTTGCCGTGCCTGCAAGGGCTACTGCATCTCGCCCCACGATGGCGCCCGGATATGCTGGCGGCGGCCTCCCGGTCGTGTCGCCGAAAGGGGCGCTGGAGAGCCACTCGCGCTCCAGATCGACCCGGACCTCCAGGATCCGGATTGCGGCGCCGTCACCGGAGCGGCCGACCGACCGGATAACAGACTTCGTCTGCAATCCCAGCACGTTGGACGGACATTCGGGCGCGTCAGAGCCGAACAGCAGCTGGAAAGTCGGCGACTGCGTCGCGGCGTCAACCGCTGTTTCGCTGCAGGCGCCGTTCAGCTCATCCAGCTCATTCGTGATGATTTTCTGAAGCGCGAAATCCAGGCCGGCCTGGGCGGCGTGGAATGCTTGCTTCGAACTCAACTCGCTGGCCGTCATGCGGTTCTCGAGTACGGTCGTCCTGGTCATGGTGAACGTCAAAAGGCTGATAAGCAGCACGATGATGACCGTGATCAGCAAGGTAGTGGCGCCCTGCTGGCGACGGCGGCCGGCTGGAAGATGTGCCAAACGCAAAGTATTCATGGGCTTCGCCTTGTCAACGTATATCGTTGTTTCTGACCATCACTACATCTCGCAGGGACAGGGACTTGCTGTTGGTCGCAGTGACGATGGTTCCCTCCAACGCCAGGGTCACCTCGAGCACTTCAGTGACACTTGTCATGCCGGCACATCTCGGATAGGCATTGCCGTTGGCCAGGCCATCAAAGTTGAATTCCACGACATCCTCGGTTTCATCGAACGGATAGCACCTGGACCGCCAGGCCGCCTGGAATCGGGTGACATTGAAGCTGCCAGCGGCCAGGGAATCGTAAAGCGGTATCCAGCTGCCCCCTCCGGCGTCACAGGTCGGAACCGCGGTAGGATCGTCATTGAAATACATCTGGAATTCGTCGTTCACGTGCCTGAAGCCCCGGGCACGGCCTTCGACGAAATAGGTCACGCATGTGCCATCCGCATTGAAACGAACGGCCCTTTCGCTTGGCAAGTTCACGCCCCCGTCGGCTCGTCGCAGGTCCTGCGATACGACTTGCATGGTTGAACGGAGGTCATGGTGCAGACGAGCGGCCTCGACCGTATACGCCGATGAGCGGACCGAAATGCCCCACGCGGTGATCACGCCGACGAGCACGATACCGCCGATCGCCACTCCTACCAGCAGCTCGGTCAGCGTTACGCCGCGGCTTTTGATCCAGGGAGGTGTACTTACGGGCATGGTTTCATTCCAATCACATAGGTGCTTCCGGCGGGCGAGCAAGTTGCAACCCGTCCGATCGGATTGACCACCACCCTTGATTCAAGCCCTCGCGGCGATGTCAGTATGATGGTCTCCACAGGAAAGCCGGTGTCGTCCCGCACGCCTCGGCTGGGTTCAAACCGCAGAGTGGCAGGCGCTGCGGCCAGGGCGACGTCGGAATACTCGGTTCGGGTTCCCTGCACCGTCTGATAGCCCGTCGGTACGATGGTCAGGTCGTGGCTGAAAGGGATCCGGCAATCGTCAGGCGCCCTGCAGTCGCAACTCGGTTGGTCCGTCAATCCAAAGCACCATTCAGGCTCAAGCGTATCGAAGACTATGGTAATCGGCCTGCTCGC
>JBLRWT010000422.1:0-2703 GCA_047921095.1 Wenzhouxiangella sp.
GGACATCACGAAGCTTGGGTGGCCGGTCGCACAACCCAGATTGACCAGGCGCCCGCGGGCCAGCAAGGTGATCTTCTTGCCGTCCGGGAACGTGATGTGATCAACCTGCGGCTTGATCTCATCCCACTCGTACTTTTCGATTCCGGCAACGTCGATCTCGTTGTCAAAATGGCCGATGTTGCAGATGATCGCTTCATTTTTCATACGAACCATATGGTCATGGCTGATCACCTGGTAGTTACCGGTGGCCGTGACGATAATATCGGCAGCCTCGACAGTGCCTTCGTCTTCCAGGTTGACGACCTTGTAGCCTTCCATGGCCGCCTGCAGGGCGCAGATCGGATCCACTTCGGTGATCCAGACATTGGCCGACAGGGCGCGCAGTGACTGGGCCGAGCCCTTGCCAACGTCGCCATAGCCACAGACGATCGCGGTCTTGCCGGCAATCATCACATCGGTGGCGCGCTTGATGGCGTCAACCAGCGATTCGCGGCAGCCGTAAAGATTATCGAACTTGCTCTTGGTGACCGAATCATTGACGTTGATCGCCGGGAATTTCAGCATGCCTTCCTTCTGCATGCGGTAGAGGCGGTTGACGCCGGTGGTCGTTTCCTCCGTGACACCCTGAATCTGCTTCAGCGCTTCGCCGTACCAGCCGGGGTTGGACTTGAGACGCTTTTTGATCGCGTCAAACAGGGCCCGCTCTTCTTCGCTCTCGGGGTTGTCCAATACCGACGGATCCTGCTCGGCCTGGGCGCCAAGATCCAGCAGCAGGGTCGCATCACCGCCATCATCGAGAATCATGTTCGCGGTGCCGCCATCAGGCCACTGGAAGATGCGGTGGGTGAACTCCCAGTACTCGACCAGGCTTTCGCCCTTGAAGGCGAAGACCGGCACGCCACGCTCGGCCATGGCCGCGGCCGCATGATCCTGGGTGGAGTAGATATTGCACGAGGCCCAGCGCACATCGGCACCCAGTTCAATCAGGGTTTCGATCAGAACCGCGGTCTGGATGGTCATGTGCAGGGAGCCTGCGATGCGCGCGCCGGCCAGCGGCTTGCTGGCGGAAAACTCTTCGCGGGTCTGCACCAGGCCTGGCATTTCGGTTTCGGCGATATTGATTTCCTTGCGGCCGAAAGCGGCCAGGCCGAGATCGGCGACAAAGTAATCGTTTTCGGTGGAGGCGATGCTGTCGTCAAACAACACGCCCTTTCTTACATCTTCGGCATTCGCATTCATTGGGTTGATCCTTGTATTGAGTTTCAAATTCGTTTCGACAGGCAGAAAACTTTAGGCTGGGTCGGTCGGCGGAACCGTACGTCTCGCCACCCTGCCCCGAAGTGCTACCCGATCAAATCCTTACAATCCAGCGGCGGCCCGCAGATCTTCAGCCTTGTCTGTGCGCTCCCAGCTGAAGGTCGTGTAGTGATCTTCGAACTTCTTGCCGTCACGGATGACGGTAGAGGTCGTCGGTTCCGGATGACGCCCGAAATGACCGTGGGTGGCGGTCTGGCGATACATCGGGTGCAGCAGATCCAGCGACTTGAGAATTCCGTACGGGCGCAGGTCGAAGTGCTCGCGGATCAGTGCCTCGATCTTTTCCTCGGGAATCTTGTTCGTTCCGAAGGTGGTGACCGAAATCGACGTAGGCTGGGCGACGCCGATGGCGTAGCTCACCTGCAACTCGCACTTGTCGGCAAGACCGGCTGCAACGACGTTCTTGGCCACGTAGCGGGCAGCATAAGTCGCTGACCGGTCGACCTTGGACGGGTCCTTGCCGGAAAATGCGCCGCCGCCGTGGCGGGCCATGCCGCCATAGGTATCGACAATGATCTTGCGGCCGGTGAGCCCGGCGTCACCAACCGGGCCGCCAATGACGAACTTGCCGGTCGGGTTGATGTGGAAAAGTGTCTTGTCATGCAACCACTCGGCCGGCAGTACCGGATCGATGATGTGCTTGCGCACACCCTCTCGAATTTCCTCGAGATCGAGGCCGTCGTCATGCTGGGTCGAAAGAACGACTGCATCGATGGCGACCGGCTTGCCATCGGTGTAGCGCAGCGTGACCTGGCTCTTGGCATCCGGACGCAGCCATGGCAGCGGGTTGTCGGCATGCTTGCGCAGTCGGGTCTGCTGTTCGACCAGGCGATGGGCGTAGTAGACCGGGGCTGGCATCAGTTCCGGGGTTTCGTTCGACGCGTACCCGAACATCAGCCCCTGGTCGCCCGCGCCCTGGTTCTCAGGGATATCACGATCCACGCCCTGGGCGATATCTGGCGACTGCTTGCCGATCATGTTGATGACCGAGCAGGTATGACCGTCGAACCCGACCCGGGACGAGTTGTAGCCCACATCGACCACGACCTGGCGAATCAGCTCTTCAAGATCGACCCAGCCCGTGGTGGAGATTTCTCCGCCCACGACGACCGCGCCGGTCTTGATGAAGGTCTCGCAAGCCACCCGAGCGTGCCGGTCCTGGGTCAGGACGGCGTCGAGAACGGCATCGGAAATCTGGTCGGCCAGCTTGTCTGGATGGCCTTCGGAAACGGATTCGGAAGTAAACAGGTAAGAGCTCATGGCGGTAACTTATCTTTTGATTCGGATAGAGAGATATATAGTTTAACGCAGATGAAGGGAGCGTGCAGGGGGTTCCGTCTTCCGTTTCCCCTCTCCCCCTCTTCCCTGACGATGGCTATGATGGAG
>JBLRWT010000423.1:0-2696 GCA_047921095.1 Wenzhouxiangella sp.
CGGCCGTTTCTCCTGCCCGTCCGACCGTCGGTCCGCAAAGACGCGTAGCGTGCCGGTCGAATGGGCAGGATCCGGCCCTTCGCGCGCAAATCCGCAATCACCTTCCCACTCGGACAAGGACATATCCCATGTATAGCACCACCTATCGAAACGCACTATCGACCATCGAGTGGCCCGATGAAAGCCGCATTCCGGCGCTGCGCTGCCCGGTGACCGGGATGGTGGTCTCAACCGGCTTCGGACCCGATCAGGATCCGGAGCAGGATGCGCCCCTGGAGCCGGCGGACGAGAAATGTCCGACGCTGCTTTTCCGCTACAGCCCGGAGCTGGGATTCGATTACATCGAGTCCGGCCTTGCCGAAGCCATCGAGCACAGGAGAAGCGAACTGATCGCCCAAGGCGAGGACGAGGAACTGCTTGACGACCACGAGATCGTCACTGAACATCTTGACGACCTCGGCGAGGCCCCGCTGATCATCGACATGCCGACCCGCGACCTGCCGGGCGACGGCATCGTGGTCGGCCTGGACCTGGCGCGCGCCTACCGCTGAGTCGCAGAGTTCGGGGCAACCTGCTTCACCCCGGCTTGTTCACCACTCGTCCGTGGCGAGGGGTCCCGGGTTTACTGGCCACCCGGCAACTTGCAATTCACGCACTCCCGGTTCGAGCAACCCGTCACGCCGCCCAGCGGCGCCACGTGCTTCGTCGAGCCGTCGTCATCGATGACGTCATAGGCATGCGGCCGCAGCAGCGGCGCACCACACACGTCACAGCTTCTGTCCCCGCATGCCTGGCAGAACCAGGGCGCCACACCCTGGTCGAAAAGCGCCCTGGCGCGTTCGAACACCGCATCGTCGAACCTGTCGGGCTCGCCCCAGACGTTGACCTTAAGCGCGCTGTCGGCGGCGAAAGGCTCGGACCGGACCCGGCGATACTCCGTTTCGGGTCGTGGCGGCCCCGGTGCAAGGGTGACGCCGCGCGACTGGCTTGCGTACAGGCGTCTGCCGCCGGCCTCCTCGATGGACGTTCCGCACAGCAGACAGTCCGGGGCCGGAAAAAGCCTGGGTTTCTGATTCATGAACACATCTCCATTGCTACCCGAAAACTCACACGACGGGGTAACACGGCTCGCCCCAATGCTCGCCGCTGTTGTCCATCATGATCTCGATGACGAACGGCACCACGTCGCCAAGAATGGCATTGGCATCGCGTAGCTGATCGCGATTGACCTGACTGTTCCAGGTAGCGCCGCCATGCATCAGTTGATTGCGAAGCGTGTAGAGCCGATTGAACACCACGCTCAACACTGCCCCGGTGTCGCGCCCGGCCAGGGCCTGGCGCGCCGCGCTGTTGGCGGCCCGGAAGCGTCGTTCCCAGTCGTCACTGTCGGGAAGGCCGTTGAGATGATTCCAGTAGGGCTGAAACACGAAGCGATTGTCGAGCAGGACACGAATGGGCCCGGGAAACTTTTCCCAGACAACCTCGGCCAGCCGACCACAGCCGTCGAGCTCGACCAGGCGCCCGAGAAAAGCGTCGTAGCGCCGGGACTCGCTCACGCGCAGATCGCCGGTCTCGTTGGCGTACGCGGCGTTGAAAGCAATCCACAAAAACACGAAACGCCCGTCGTCATCGTCGCACTGCTCGGCGCGCTTCAGCCAGCTCAGTGCCCGGTGGACGCGAAGCGAGAGAAACTCCGGGAACCCCTCGCGCTCGTCCCGCTGGCGAGCCTTGAGCGCCGAATGCGAAGCGGGCGCTGTCATGCGGCGACGAACTGGTCGTCGTTGGCAGCAGGCCTGAAGCAGACGGCCGGCAGTGCCGGCGGATTCGCCAGCGCCCTGGTCAGGGGCGTATCGTACACGCGCTTCCAGAAAACCTTGCCCCCACGCTTTTCGTACTCCAGGAAGACAAGCTTCTCGAGCTCACGCAGGTCACGCCCCACGGTATCCCGCTGACAATCGAAACCCGTCCTGGTCAGGAGATCGACGAGTTCGGGCACGGTCAGCCCCTGGGCTTCGTCCTTCCAGGGCAGCAGGTCGTGCAGGACGAAAAGGCGAACCAGCCTCTGCGTGGTGAGGTTCAGGTCTTGCATGTTCAGGTCCTGGTTGTTCACTTCATTGGATGCAGGCATTCGGGTCTCCTTTTTTGTGAGCTGTGTCGTTGATCCACGAGTTCGTTTCCGCGAGGTCACCGGGCCACTCCGTCTTCGACGATTGCTCATCGATCGGGCTCATCGATCGGGCACGGCATCTTTTCTTCAGAACCCCCTGCGAAAATCGGCGAGTGCATGCTCGTGCATGCCGGCCGATGGATCCTCCCATTCGAAATCCAGTGGTTCGCCCTGGAATTCTTGCGCCCTCATGATGTGGCCAACCGTGTACGGGCGTACCCGCTTCCACCGAATCTGCCCACTTGAATGAATAGTTTTCTCAATACCAAAGACTGGAACCATGTTCTTGAGCGCGGTCCTCACGACGCGCTCGGTAACTTCGTAGCCATCTCGACGAAGCATGGCAGTGATCTCTTTCGAGCTCCTTCCAGGGCGTGCAGGGTGGAAGGGCAGAAGATCATTGATGATTGATGCAAGCAGAAAACTATCCATGAACACCTCCTTTTGATGCGATCTATCATCGCAAATGAAACGGGCTTGGTCAAGGCCTAACATACTGAAAATGTTGAATTTTTTCTATTGACTTTCC
>JBLRWT010000424.1:0-2678 GCA_047921095.1 Wenzhouxiangella sp.
CTCTTCTGTTCGACCAGTATCCAGCAGGTCGATGGCCTGCTGCATGGTGGCCGGCGGCACTACCACTGGCTCGACCGTCTCCGCCGGCTCCGGCGCCGGATCGGGGTCTTGCTCTGCTTCGGTCTGAAGCAACTGGCACCCACCAGTGATCAGGGCCATGGCCATTGCTGCAAGCACCGGGCCGATTGCCGCCCGCAGTCGCTTTCGCATCCCGCTTGGCGAAGGAGCCTCTGGCTCCCCGGATCTGTCAGTCGCCGCTTCGATCATAGGTGCCTACTCCGCCAGACCAAGACGTGAAACCTTCTGGAACCCGCGTGGCAGCTTGCGCCCGCGCTGGCCGCGCTCACCCCAGTAGTTTTCGGTGTCGGCCCAGGACAGGCGCAGGTAGCGCTGACCGGCCCAGACCAGGCAGTCCTGGCCCGCTGCGATGGCAATGGCACCGGCGACTTTCTCACCGCCGGCACGCGCCTTGGGCGGAATGTTGATCAACTTGTTGCCCTTGCCTCGGGCCAGTTCGGGCAGTTCATTGAGGTAATAGGCCAGCAAATAACCTTCGGTGGTGGCGCAGACGATGACACCCTCGTCGCTGTCGCTGACCGGCGAAATTGGCAGCACGTCCGCCCCGGCCGGCACCGACAGCACCTGTTTGCCTGCCTTCTGTCGGGTATGCAGGTTCTCCAGTGCGGTCACAAAGCCGTAGCCGGCGTCGCTGGCCAGCAGGATCCTGGCCTCGGGCGGGCCGACGCCAAGCGTCCGAAACGCAGCCCCCGGTGGCAGTGAGAAACGCCCTGTCAGGGGCTCGCCCAGGCTGCGCGCAGAGGGCAGTTCGTGGGCAATCAGCGAGTAGCTGCGACCGGTCGAGTCCAGGAAGCAGGCAGTCTGGGAACTGCGGCCGCGTGCGGCGGCGAGGAATTCATCGCCGGCCCGGTAATTCAGCTCCTCGGGGTTGATGTCATGGCCCTTGGCTGCTCGCACCCAGCCATTCTCGCTCAGCACCACGGTGACCGGTTCGGAAGGAACCAGGTCGGCGTCCCGAAGCGCTTGGGCGGCCTGACGCTGAACGATACGCGAACGCCGCTCGTCTCCGTACTTTTCGGCATCTTCCAGCAACTCGTCACGGATCAGGCGGGTCAGCTTTTTTGGCGAGCCGAGCAGGGTTTCAAGCTTCTTTCGCTCGGTCTCGAGCTCGTCCTTCTCACCGGTGATCTTGAATTCCTCAAGCTTCGCCAGGTGGCGCAGCTTGAGTTCCAGAATGGCTTCGGCCTGGGTACCGGACAAGCCAAACCGCTCCATCATGACTGGTTTGGGCTTGTCCTCGGTACGGATGATGTGAATCACCTCGTCGATATTCAGGTAGGCGATCAGCAAGCCTTCGAGAATATGCAGCCGGTCGACCACCTGGTCGAGGCGGTGTTCCAAGCGGCGGGTGACGGTCTGGCGCCGGTAGTCCAGCCACTCGAGTAACAGTTCGCGCAGGTTGCGCACACCCGGGCGGCCATTGTTGCCGATGACGTTGAAGTTGACCCGGATCGACTTCTCCAGATCGGTGGTCGCGAACAGATGATCCATCAGCGCGTCGAGGTCCACCCGGTTGCTGCGCGGCATGATGACCAGCCGGGTCGGATGTTCATGATCGGACTCGTCACGCAGGTCGGCCACCATGGGCAGCTTCTTCGCCTGCATCTGGGCGGCGATCTGCTCAAGTATTTTCGACGGCGAGACCTGGTGGGGCAGCGCGGTGACGATGATTTCCTCGCCTTCACGCTCCCAGACGGCCCGTTGGCGGACCCCGCCATGGCCGGTTTCGTAAATGGCGAGCAGGTCGGCGCGAGTACTGATGATTTCGCCGCCGGTGGGAAAGTCAGGCGCCAGCACGTGCTCGCACAGCTCGGCAACGGTGGTTTTCGGTTTCTCCAACAGGCGCACGCAGGCCGCCACAACCTCGTTGAGGTTGTGCGGTGGAATGTCGGTCGCCATGCCCACGGCAATGCCCTGACCGCCGTTCAGGAGCAGGTTGGGCAAGCGTGCTGGCAGCAGCTTGGGTTCCTTGAGCGTGCCGTCGAAGTTCGGTACCCAGTCGGCCGTACCCTGGTCCAGTTCGGCCAGCAGGGTCCGGGCGTAGGCAGCCAGGCGCGATTCGGTATATCGCATGGCGGCAAACGATTTCGGATCATCAGGCGAGCCAAAATTACCCTGGCCATCGACCAGCGGGTAGCGATACGAAAATGGCTGGGCCATCAATACCATGGCCTCGTAACAGGCCGAGTCACCGTGCGGATGGAACTTGCCGATCACATCACCGACCGTGCGCGCCGATTTCTTGTGCCGGGAGGCGGCCGACAAGCCCAGCTCGCTCATGGCGTAGATGATCCGGCGCTGTACAGGCTTGAGCCCGTCGCCGATATTCGGCAAGGCCCGGTCCAGCACCACGTACATCGCGTAATCGAGATAGGCGCGCTCAGCGTAGGCGCGCAGGGGAACCTGTTCGAATTCCCCGTTAGCGAGTTTTAGTTCTGTCATGGGCGGGAATTGTCGCTTAAAAGAAGGTAAAAGGTAAAAGGTAAAAGGTGAGAGGTGAAAGGCGGGGGACTCGGGGCAGCGCCCCGAGTCCCGACGCTACTAGCGCTTGACGAACTTGAGGGTGAAGCGGTCGCTTTCGCCGATGGCCAGGTAGTGCT
>JBLRWT010000425.1:0-2673 GCA_047921095.1 Wenzhouxiangella sp.
CTGGCGTGCCAGCCGCCGAATGTCGCGGATGACCCCGAAGGACGAATCCATGAAGTCCCTGAAGTTGGTCGACTCCAGAATCTCGCGCTGCTCTTCGATGCTGTAGCCCAGGGCAAAGATCAACGCATTGATCGCACCGGCACTGGTACCCCCGACCCGAACGATGTGGTCAAGGAAGCCGCGCTGGCGCAGGATTTCCATGGCGCCGATGGTGGCAATGCCCTTGACGCCACCACCCTCGAAGATGAGGTTACGGAATTGGGGTGTTTTCTGGTTGGTCATGCAGGGCCTCCGGTGGTGCGTCTGTGCGTCTGTGCGGCGGATTATCCGATTGTGAATGATTTGGCGTTTCTGATCATTTTGCCGAGCATGGCGCCGATTTGTTCGCAGTTCCGGGTCAGTCGCTGGTGCTCTTCATCGGTGATATATCCGCAGTCACGGGCGTAGTCCAGGGATGAGTCGGTTTCAGCTACTTCGCCGTCGCAATCAGTCAGTTTGGCAATGAAATGGGCTTCGTAGCGCCTTTTGGACCAGGCTTCCCGTAGATTCAGGCAGACCGATCTGGACGAGCGACGAATCACCAATCCTTCTTCTACACCCTCGAACTCACTCATCTGCATATCCCCTCACTGACGAACTGGCGTACCGGCGCACCGACGCACCGACGCACCGACTACCGTCCTCCGTCCTCCGTCCTCCGTCCTCCGACCTCCGACCTCCGACCTCCGACCTCCGACCTCCGACCTCCGATCACCGCATCCGCGATAAAACCAGTCTCAACGCCAATCCGGTGGCCACGCCACACAGGTTGACGAGAACATCGGCCCAGGCGGCGAAACGGCCGTCGATCAGTAGCTGGATGCCCTCGGTAATGAAGGCCAGCGATGCCAGCGCCACCACCACCCAAAGCAGCGGCAGGTCGCGGCGATGCCAGAGCAGCAGGCCGGATACCAGGGAAAACAGCAGATAATGGACCCAGATGCTGATTCCCGGCACATCCGTCACATCGCGCGCCAGCGGCAATAGCAGGCTGAGCGCATCGCGCAGCCAGTCGATGGCCACAGACGGCAGCATCAGCCCGGCCACCATGGCCAGCAAGGTCAGCCGAAAAAACCACCGCCAGAAAATCGGCATCGGCCGACTGACCCACCAACCGCCCGCAAACACGGCCAGGGCCAGAAGAAATACCAGAAACAGTCCAAGCATGGGGAATGATTCAGGGAAAACAGCGATTATAGGGGAAGGCAACGCCGTACCGTCGGGGCTGCGACGCCGGCCTACGCGAACTCGCCGGCCAACTCCTTCCTTCTGATCTTCGCGTTGTGGCGGATATCGACCGGGAACCCCTTGCTGAATTCGACTCGCTTGATGCCGATGGGTTTTACCAGTTTGAGGACGCTGGCGGCGAGGTCGTGCGGATGGCTGCCGGGTTCGGGTTCGATGACGATGACGGGTTCCTGGCGGCCGGGCTTGCCGATGCCGACCAGGGCGCTGCGGTAGATGCCGGGGATGGCGTTGACCGGGCCTTCGATGCATTCGGTGTAGAGCTCGGTGTCTTTTGTTCGCACGCGTTCTGACTTGCGACCGCAATACCAGAGGCGGCCGTCTTCGTCCTGCCAGCCCAGATCACCCATGCGATGCCAGACCTGGCCCTGTTGATCGGTCATCTTGGCGGCGCGGGTCTGGGCTTCGCGATTCCAGTAGGTATCGGTGACTGTAGGGCCGTAAACGCAGATTTCGCCAATCTCGCCCGATAGCACATCGCCGGCGTATTCGGCCAGTCCAATGGATTCGTCGGTGATCGGAATGATACGCACCTGGTTGGCCTGCAATGGCCGCCCGACGCAAATACCCTTGCCCTGGCGATTGCCTGCCGACAGTTCGCCGCTCAATTCGCGGCCACTGATGGTCGCCACCGGCAGACACTCGGTCGCACCATACGGCGTGTGAATATCGGCGTATTCATTGAGTGCGGCATGAATGCGTTCGATCACTTTCGGGTGGACCGGGGCACCGGCTGACAAGACGCGCTTGAGACCCGGCAGCTTGATGCCGTTGGCCTTGAGGTGAATGGTCAGGGTGTTCATCAGCGCCGGCGAGCCGAACAGGTTGGTGACGCCATATTCCTGGATCAGGCTGACCAGCATGGCCGGGTTGACGGTCGCCGGACGGGTAAAGTCCATCGGCGGGATGACGGTGGTCATGCCCAGCGCCGGATCGAACAGGGCAAACGGTGGAAAGGTGGGCAGATCCACCTCGCCGGGTTTCATCTGGTAAGTCTCGCGCACCAGTTCCACTTGCGCCGCGAAGTGACGGTGGCGGTAGACCACGCCCTTGGGAATGCCGGTGGAACCGGAGGTGAACAGGATGGCTGCCGGATCGTCGGGCTGGACTTTCGGCGCTTCAAAGCGCGTGTCGCTGGCGCCGGCCAATGCGTTATAGCGCCCACCAAGCCAGAAGGGTCGCGGACCGATGGTGATCGTCTTCTTGACATGCCCCCGCCCCCAACCGAACAGCAGGCGGGCGATCTGCGCCTTGGTGATGCCGATGAAGACTTCGGGCTGGGCTTCGTCGAGGCATGTCTTCAGCGGCTTGAGGCCGATGCCCGGGTCGATCAGCACCGGCACGCAGCCGGCCTTGAACAAGGCAAAGAACAGGGCAAAGAATTCCAGC
>JBLRWT010000426.1:0-2669 GCA_047921095.1 Wenzhouxiangella sp.
GGTGCCTGGCCTGATGAGCTTCTCGGACGCCACGATGATCGGGCTTTTGTCCTGAGGAAAGCCGGCTTCATTCGCCCTGATCGGTGGTGTGCGCACTTGATGGACCATCCTGGCATCAGCCTGGTCGGCGCTGCGGTTCACCAATTCGCGCCAGGCTGCCCTGTGGTCACGACACTGGACGATGGTCGTGTTTTCGAAGCGGACCTGCTGGTTCTCTGCGTGGCCGAGGCAGCGCGATCCCTGCCGGGCCTGGACTGGCTGCCGCTGAAATTGATCCGCGGTCAGGTCAGCTACTGCGCGGCCACGACGGCCAGTCGGAAATGGCAGCAGGCCGTCTGTCATGCCGGCTACCTGACCCCTGCGCTCGACGACCTGCATTGTGTCGGCGCCACATTCGACCTGAATCGTCAGGACACAGCACCGGCCACCGCGGATGACGATGCCAACCTGGCCCAGCTTCGAGCCCACTTGCCGGACTGCTGGCGTGCACTCGGTGGCGAATCGGCTCAGATCGTCGGCAATCGGGCCGCCCTCCGGTGCCAGAGTACTGATTTTCTGCCACTTGTCGGGCCGCTGCCCGACCCATCATCACTGGAAGCGCTGGCCGGCATCTGGCTGAACCTTGCCCATGGCTCACGCGGCATCACGCACACGCCCCTCTGCGCCGATCTCATTGCCGATCAGGTCAGCGGACTGGTGCCAGCGGCTGACCCCGACATCGTCGATGCCCTGGCTCCCGAACGCTTCATCATTCGCCAGCGGCGCCGAAAGCCGGAGCAAAAAGGGCGTTCAGGAAAAAACATTCACACCCGGACGCTATAGTCTGACGTCAGTTCAAAGATGGAGCCATCATGACAGACCAATCGAAAAGGAAGCAATTTACCGAATCCATCAAGGCGAGGCTGGACGAGATCAACAAGGAAATCGACCACCTTGAAGAGCGGGTCCGGGACAACAGCGGCGATGCCGCGAAGAAATACCAGGAACAACTTGAGGCGGTCCGTGAAAAACGCACGGAGTTCAAGGACAAGCTGGAGGAATTACAAAGCGCCAGCGAAGCCCAGTGGGAAAAGGTCAAGCTTGACGTCGACTACGCCTGGAAGGCGTTCAACAATTCGGTCAACTACTTCCGCTCCCACTTCAAATGATCATCGACCCGGCATCGAAAGTCGCCAGGGAATGAGCATTCCCTGGCGATGATACGAACGAGGTCATTTATTGGTCGGCACAAGTGATCGCGTGCCCTTTTCTCCGGGGTCTGCCGGATCACCAGGATCGGGATCGCCATTATCGGGCGCCAGCCATTCTGAAACATCATCGAAGAAATGGGCGAGTGCCCCGTCGACAGTGGCGTTGCTCTCGCTGTCGCATACCTCATTGACATTGAACCCGCAGGCACCCGACAGAATCCCCACAACCTGGCCAGAGGCATTGAGTACCGGCGAGCCACTGCTGCCACCCTCGGTCGCCCCAATCACATCGTCGGAATAGATCCACGGCCCACGCGGCCAGCTTGAGCAGATCGGCGCGCCGGTATCGATGACATGAGATGAAAACGCCTGGGGTGCACCACCGGGATGGCTGATGCGAAATAATTCATGGCCCAGGGTAAATGCCACCTCCGAGCTGGTCCAGCCCAGAAAGACGCTACCGGCAGGTGGTTGCTGATCGAGCAGCAGCAAGGTGAAGTCGCTGCTACTGCTCGTACTCAATATGTCCGAGCCCAGGGTGCGCGGGAAGTCGCCACGGGTCGGGCAGGTTCCACCGCACGAGGAGGTCATGTAGCGGAAATAGGTCTCCAGCGAGTTGGCTTCCCGAGCCCTGCTGATGCAGTGGTTGGCCGTGATGAAATACGGAATCTGGGACGCGACCGAATCAGCCAATAGCCCGCCACTGCAAAGGAATGCCCATGGCCCGGAGGAAAAGAGCATGTGCCCGGCCGCCATGCGTGCATCATCGATGTAGGAGAAGTCGTTGAAGTCGTAGCAGGAGGCGTCCTCGACACAAGACTCGTTGTAGCTGCAATGACCATTTCCTGATTGTGGTTCCGGGCTCAGGGACGCGGCCAGACGAAAGTCAGGACCAAGATGGACTATTTCGGCAATCTCGATCCTGGTGCGGGCCAACAGGGCGCGGTCCACGTCACCAAAAAACTGCACCACGATCGATATGGCTTCACCACTGACTGTATGGGTCCAGGATTCGCCTTCCTGGCCCAGGTACGGACCAAAGGCTTCGCCAAGGTCGTTGTATACAAATATCGCCGCCTCGCCGGGCAGGTGCGTATCACGCAGCATCAGGCGAACCGCGTTTGCTTCAGGGGATGACACGGTCTTGATCCAGCCCGGACCCTCGGCAGTCATTCGGACCACGCCACCGGCAAACACGACAGGACCACGAGCGGCAGCAGCAACCGGCAAATTGGAAAAATCGACCTTGTGACCGACCGACTTGTTCACGCCGACCCGCAACTTGCGCGGATCGGCTTGCATCGGCCGGCACTCATGACATTGCTCCAACCCCAGATCGATGCGATCCTGTCGTGTCAATGGCGCGCTGGTGGTCGCGGCGGGAGGGGAGCCATGAGATTCGATGAGCCACTGGAACAAACGAGCGCGCTGGGCCCTGCCGGTCTCCACGTCGAGGCCTCGCGTTGCGGGTACGGCAGT
>JBLRWT010000427.1:0-2666 GCA_047921095.1 Wenzhouxiangella sp.
CCGAACCGCCCGGTCGCCGCCGAACTGGTCGCCGACGGGGTCGAGGTGCGCTGGTGCAACACCCAGGGCGAGCAATGTCATGACAAGCTGATGCTGGCACGTTTCAGCGACGGCCACGCGGAGCTGATTGCCGGCTCGGCCAACTTCACCCGGCGCAATCTCGACGACCTCAATCTCGAAACCTCGGTGCGCGTGATCGGCTCAGCGCAACAGCCGGTGTTCGCCGATGCCCGCGACTACTTCGAGCGCCGCTGGAACAACCGCGATGATCGGGAATTCAGTCTCGATTATCGTGCCCACGCCGACGAGCGGCGACTGCGGTCCTGGCGCTACCGGCTGATGGAGGCAACCGGTCTTTCCACCTTCTAAAGCAACGACTGCTTCGCATTGGGTTGTATTCACGGCGCGTCGCATCATCCATCCATACGGATATTTGATGCACGGCATATCCGGCAGCTATCAGTTGTCACACCTTCCCCAGCGCTGCGTCTTGTTGAGCACACACAACAGAGAACTCCACCATGTATCGGACTTTCGGCTTCTGCATCGCCACGCTGTTTCTTTTGGTCAGCAATTTGACCCGGGCTGAACAATACCCGTTCGAGTTTGACTCGGCCGGAAGCGGTCGCGACGTATATCTGATCCCGGGACTTTCAAATTCTGGCGACGTGTGGGACGATCTGGCGGGGCGGCTGCGCACGGCCGGATATCGCACCCATGTGTTGACGTTGTCCGGCTTTGGCGGACGCTCGCCGATCGAAGACGGGCCGTTCCTGCCACGAGTGCGCGACGCGCTGGCTGCGGAACTGGCGGCAGGTGAGGGCTCGAAGCCGGTCGTGATCGGCCACAGTCTCGGCGGTTTCCTGGCCTTCTGGTTGGGCGCGACCGAGGCCGAGCATCTGGCCGGTATCGTCGCTGTCGATGGCGTGCCGTTCTTGCCGGCCCTGGCCGACCCTTCGGCGACGCCGGAGGCGCAGGCACCTGTCGCTGAACAGATCCGAGCCTTCATGGCCAGCCTGACGCCGGAGCAGTTCGCCCAGCAAAACCGGATGAGCCTGAAGACAATGCTGCACGATGACAAGGAACTCGATCGCATTGCGATGACCAGCACCCGCTCCGACCCGGCAGCGGTCGGTCAGGCGGTGCTCGAGTTGATGACTATCGACCTGCGCCCATTGATGGCTGAGATTACCGTGCCCGCGCTGCTGCTGCAGGCCGCCGATAGCGGATCAGGGGATGCGATGCGAGCAGCCTACGCCGCGCAGATCGCAGAGATCCCGGACCATAGGCATGTGGTGGCGGAGCAGGGCAGTCATTTCGTCCAGCTCGACGATCCGGACTTCACTGCGCGCGAAGTCCTGGCCTTCATGGAGAGCCTGGATGAGTGAGGTCGCGCTGCAGATCTCGCGTTACCTGCCGGCCGCCCGGCGTGGTGATCCCCGGGCCTTCGCTGAGCTGGTCCGCGTCACCCAGTCCACCGTAAGCGCCATATCATTGGCGGTGGTGCGCGACGTCCAGCATGCCGAGGACATCGCCCAGGAAGCCTACTTGAAAGTCTGGCAGAAGCTCGGCGATCTCAAGAACCCCGACAGCTTCCTGCCCTGGCTGCGTCAGATCACCCGCAACCTGGCACGCGACCATCTGCGCCGCGGCAAGGCCCGGCCCGGTGACCGGCCAGGCAATTTCGATGTGCTGGAATCAATCGCGGCGGAGCCTGAAGGGTCCGCTGCGGGGCTGGATCTCGAGCGCCAGTACGACGCACTGAACGAAGCCTTCGACCGGCTGCCGGCCACGGGCCGCGAGGTGATTGCGCTGTACTACCGGGAGGGCCAGTCTTCAGACAAGGTTGCCCACCTGCTGGGGCTGAGCGCCGCGGCCGTACGACAGCGGCTGAGCCGCGCCCGCGCCCTGCTGCGTACCGACGTGGAACAGCGCCTGGCCGCCGTCATTGTCGCCAGCACCCCAGGGGCCGCTTTCACTGCCGCGGTCACCGCGCTGCTGGCCACGGCCAGCCCACCGGCCGCGGCTGCCGTGGCCGCAGGAATCGGCGCCAAGACCGGGGCCAATTTCCTGCTCGGTGCAGGTTTGGGTATCCTGCTCGGCCTGCTTGGCGGCATCGCTGGCATCGTGTTCGGTATTCGGCCCTGGTTGAAGACTTCCATCGACCCGGTCGAGCGCGCCGCCCTGCTGCGGCAACGAAGCATCGGTATCGCCTTCGTCGCCGCAGCCTGTGCCGGCTTGTTTGCCGCTGCCGCCCTGCCTGGTTGGCAGGTGCCAACACTGGTCTACCTGGCCTTCATAGGTTCGCTGTTCTGGCACACCCGGATCGCCCTGCCGCGCATCCTCGAAGCTCGCCTGCGGGCGGAGCGCGAAGCCAACCCCGAAGCCGCCCGCCGCCAGTACAGGCAACGTCTCTACGGTTGGCTTGGCATGGCCGCCGGCACCCTCGCCGGCGGTGCCGGGCTGGTGACGGGACTGGTGATGACTGGAAGGTTGGGGTAGAGGTGCCCGCGATCCGCAGCGAGCGGGCGCGTCCGACTCTGCGCAAGTGGTTTTCGCTCAGCCCGCCTTATTCACCGCCCTTCCGTCGCGAGGGATCGTCAGGCCCAGTGGCTGTGGCGTTTCGCGACCGAGCGCACCGCAGGCGTACTTGTCTGTACGTTGAG
>JBLRWT010000428.1:0-2660 GCA_047921095.1 Wenzhouxiangella sp.
CGGAATGGAAAAGCGCGTGGTCATGATGGGTATGGGCCAGCGCTTTGAAATTTGGAACGAGGATGTGCTCAACCAGCACCGCATCGAAGAAGAACAAGCGATGCAGGGGCAACCGTCGAGCGAAATGACGCAACTGGTCCTGTAGCGCGATGGCTGCGGGCGACAAACATGTGCCGGTGCTGCTGCATCCGGCGCTTGACGGCTTAGGGATTTCGGCCACCGATGTCGTCGTTGACGCAACTTATGGCCGTGGCGGGCACAGTCGCGAGATTCTTGGCCGGCTGGGGCAGGCGGGGCGACTGATCGTGGTGGACCAGGATCCTGATGCCATTGCCCACGCCCATGAACAATTTGCAGGAGAAGACCGGGTAACGATCTGGCACGGCAGCTTTGCCGAACTGGAACGGATGGCCCGGGAGATCGGGATTCATGGACAAGTCAACGGTTTGCTGCTGGATCTGGGTGTGTCCTCTCCGCAGCTCGATACGCCCGAGCGGGGCTTCAGCTTTCGCGAGGACGGACCGTTGGACATGCGCATGAACCCGCAGGTGGGTGAATCGGCGGCGGCCTGGCTGGCGCGCGCGGACGAAGCCGAGATTGCCCGGGTCATCAAGGAATACGGGGAGGATCGATACGCGCGTCGGATTGCCAGGAGCATTGTCATGGCCAGAGCGGATGAGCCCATTGAGCGCACCGCCCAACTTGCCGCCATCGTTGCCCGGGCCGCGGGGCCTTCTCCCGCGGACCGTCATCCCGCTACACGCACGTTCCAGGCCATTCGAATTCATATCAACGACGAACTTGGCGCGCTCGATCAGGCGCTCGAGCAGGGTCTGGCCATCCTGGCGCCGGGCGGGCGGATGGCGGTGATCAGTTTTCATTCCCTCGAGGATCGGCGCGTCAAGCAGGCCTTCAAGCGCCTGTCGACGCCGCCGCCGGCCAGCCGCCGGATGCCTGTGGCGCCCGAGTTCACGCCCGCAATTCGGCTCATCGACAAGATGATTCGCCCCGAGCGCGAAGAAGAGCGCGCCAATCCGCGCTCCAGGAGTTCACGCCTGCGAATCGCTGAAAAATTGCCAGGAGGTTCGTCATGATCCGCTGGCTGGCATTTGCCCTGTTGATGGCAAGCTTGCTGGTTTCGGCGATTTCGGTCGTGGTACTGAGGCATGAGTCACGCCAGTTGTTCGGCGCCCTGCAAACCGCTGAAATCGATCGCGACCAGGCCAACATGGAATGGAGCCGGCTTCAACTCGAACAAGCCTGGCTGGCCGAGAGTGGACGCGTCGAACGGGAATCACGCGCCCAGCTCGGCATGGACCGTCCGGCGCGGGTCGGCGTTCTGGTGAAAGAGCGATGAGCAAGACGAGCCCCCAGATCCATGGTGCGGTTCGCCTCTGGCTGACCGCAGGCGTGATGCTGATCGTCGCCCTCGTGCTGGTGGGGCGTGCGGTCAATCTGCAGGTCATGGAGACCGACTTCCTGCAAGGCCAGGGCGAAGCGCGTTTTCTGCGCCAGGTGGCCATCCCGACCGTGCGCGGCAATATTCTCGATCGTCATGGCGAGCCGCTGGCGGTCTCGACGCCGGTCGAGTCGGTCTGGGCCCATCCCGGCGAGTTGCTCCAGGTGGCCGATCGTATCCCGATGCTGGCCGGTGTTCTGGGAACCCCGGCCGATGACCTCGAGCGGCGGCTGACCCAGCGCGCCGGGCGCGAGTTTGTCTGGTTGCAGCGCCGGGTTCACCCGGACCTGGCCGATCGCGTTCGCGAGTTGGAAATCCCGGGTGTTTTCCTGCAGCGTGAATATCGTCGTTTCTACCCGACCGGTGAAGTCAGCGCCCAGGTGCTCGGTTTTACCAATATCGATGATTTTGGTCAGGAAGGTCTGGAGCTGGCTTACAACAGCTGGTTGCAGGGCGAGGCCGGCGCCAAGCGCGTGATCAAGGATCGGCTGGGCCGGGTGGTACAGAATGTCGAGATGGTGCGCGAGGCCCGCCCCGGCCGTGACCTGCATCTGACCCTGGACGGTCGGCTGCAATACATGGCATTTCGCGAGCTCAAGGCCGCCGTGGCGCAATTCGACGCCCGCTCCGGCTCGGTGGTGGTGATGGATGTGACCAATGGCGAGCTTCTGGCCATGGTCAATTTCCCCTCCTACAACCCCAACTCGAACAGCCGCGGTTCCTCCGAGGGCTTGCGCAACCGGGCCCTGACCGATGTGCTCGAACCCGGTTCGGTGATCAAGCCGTTTGCCATCGCCGCAGCCATGGAAGCCGGTATCGCCCACCGTGAAATGGTCATCGATACATCTCCCGGGACCATGGTCGTGGGTGGTCACACGATTCGTGACATCCGTAATTTCGGCGAGTTGACGGTCGAGGGACTGCTGACCCGCTCGTCGAATGTCGGCGTTGTCGACCTGGCCCTGCAGATGGACGCGCGGCACCTGTGGGGCGTGTATTCCCGGTTTGGTTTTGGCTCGGTCAGTGGCACCGGCTTTCCGGGCGAATCGGCCGGCGTTCTGCGCGATTTCGAGCGCTGGCGCAGACTGGAGCAGGCCACCCTGTCGTACGGATACGGTCTGTCAGTCACCCCGGTTCAACTGGTCCGCGCCATGGGCGCGCTGGCCGATGAAGGACGCCTGCGGCAACCCACCTTCATCGC
>JBLRWT010000429.1:0-2659 GCA_047921095.1 Wenzhouxiangella sp.
GATGCAGACCATCTGTGATCAGACCTTTTTTCAGCCTCAGGGTATAGAACTTCTGCGCGTCCGCGGCCATCATGATGGTCGATCCGATCAGGCACAGGCTGATGCAAAGAGCGTACCAGGCAGGTTCCGGCAGCGGATAAACGGGGTCGGCCACGCTGGAAACAAGCAGCCAGGCAAAAACCCAGTACCAACCAAGTACCCCGATGAAGGCGTTGATGCCCCCGGCGATGGTGATCGGCTTCTGCCAGGCCGGATCAGGAAAGGCGAAATCCTTGATCAGCCAAACAAGCCCATAGCTGCCGTGCAGGGCCAGGTAAACCCAGGCGCCGACGCTGTGGTTGTCGTAATACCAGATCAGAAAGCCGACAAATAAAAACGTACCAGCTTTCTGGAAATTGATGACCCAGGCCAGGGTCCAGGGCCGCGGACCACCGAAAGCATCCTCGACCAACCAACTGGTCAGTCGGCGCAGGATCACCGCCCAGTCAGGCGGCCGGTGTTCTATTTCTGTGGTTCCGGACAAGGTCACCTCCGCTGTTCGCTTGGTTTTATCGTTTCTCGAATATCGGCCGCCAAGCATTTGCAGCCTTCCGCCGGCGAGACCGAATCATAGCCCCGAAAGAGACCCGGGAATGACACTCCGTATCACCTTGGTAGCCATTCGTGGCATATCACGGTCACCCACCCAAACGTCGAAGTCTACCCGCAGCATTTTTCCCTTCTGCAAACCGAAGATGGCGCTGCGGGCAGTCCCCGGTGTCGCAATAAATATACTGAAGCACCGGTCTTCACATAGTGTGGTCCGGCTCGCTCGGATAACCTGTGCATAAACAACGAGGGAAAACACCATGCGCTTATGGGCTTTGGCACTTGTAACCGCGCTCTTCGGTGGCGTTGTCTTTTTATGGTGGCTACCTACCACCTCTCCGACAGACAGGCCCGAACAACCGGCTGCGCTTCCCTCACAGGCCGAGTGGCTTCAACAGCCGACCGTGCTGTCGACTCAGGCCGGCAGGCCCCGTCTGGAATTGATTGAGACTATCGAGCGCGGCGATTTCGCACAGGCGGAACAGCTTCTCGCATCGGCTCGGGTGCAGATCGGTCCGGGTGGAAGCAATGATTCAGTGCTGCTTGACCACCTTCGCGCGTTTCAGAGCACCGATCCTGAAATGTCGACCATCCTGGAACGCTGGCTCGACCAAGACCCGGAATCGATCATGGCGCAACTGGCAATGGGCACGCACCATCGCCATCTGGGTGCTTCCTATCGTGGGACGGACGGGGCACGCCACGTGACTGACCGCCAGCGCGAGCAGTTTCTTGACGGCGCCAGCCGGGCTGCAGGCTATTTCTACCGGGTACGCGAACTGGATCCGGAAAACAGCGTGGTGCAGATGTTCCTGGCCAATCTTCCGGACAGTGTGCGCGGCCCGGAGATCAACTGGGACGTCGTTCTGGATGAATACGCGCCACTATCGGAAAGCGCCTGGTTTCAGGTACTTTTCCGATCGCAGGCCAAGTATGGTGGATCAATTGCAAGAACCCAGGCCTTGCTGGAGCGCATGGAACCCCGGATTGCTGAGAATCCGGCTCTTGCCCAGTTGCGGGGATTTGATCACTATGCCCTGGCCGACCGACTCCGAACGCGTGGAGAATTCAGTGCCGCACTCGCTCAGGTCGAGATTGCCCTGGAACACGGCGATCACCCCGAATACCATTACATGCACGGGCTGCTGCTCGGGGCCGTGGGCCGCGACCAGGAGGCGTTGGCGGTCGTCGAGAGGGCGCTGGAATTTCACCCCGAATACGTCAAGCTGTTGCGAGAACGTGCTCGCGTCTGGGCAGCCGGGGGAAGGCACAAGGAAGCCATCGAGTTGCTGAGTCAGGCCATCCGGTACGATCCGCTCGAAAGCGACATCATGCGCCAGAAAGCCGGCTATCTGTACTATCGGGACCACCCGAGAGCAGCGTTTGAAGCCCTGGATGACGCCCTCGTTTTCGGTGCCGACCAGGGCCGCGTGTGGACCTATCGCGCCCAGATACACTTTGAACTCGGAGAATACGAAAATGCCCGGGATGCCGCCTTGCGCGCGATTGAAGTGAACCCGCAACGCAGCCGCGGTCGCCTTCGGCTACTGATGGCCTACAACAAGCTGTACGACTGTGGGAATTTGGTGGCCGAAGCGCAGCGCTACATTGCCGGATGCAGAATCAACCGGGATTGTCCGGAGGCCAATGTGGAGTGGGCTCGCGATATCGAGAAAACCGCTGCCGGTCATCCAGCCTGTCGCGACACCTGAACGTCAAAGCCGGCTCGCATAGACTGAAAACGCTCAATGAAAGCCGTGTGCGGTGAGCGCGCCCGGCAGGCGGCGTGTTGGTCGAGGCAAACACCATTTCCCGAACTGTTTGAAAGCGTCCCTAGTGACGTGTATCATGGCGGATGAATGTGATGGAAAAGGATCCAGGAATGGCAGCCTCACAACCCAATTCAAGTGCACGGCGCAGCCGAGCCTACCGTGAGCGAATGCGCGCGGCCGGGTACCGTGCAGCCGAAGTCTGGCGGCTGGATACCACCGATGCTGAGGTGCGGGCGCGTATCGAACGACAGATACGCCAGTTGTCCCGCCAATCGAATGATACGGATTGGACCGTTGAG
>JBLRWT010000430.1:0-2657 GCA_047921095.1 Wenzhouxiangella sp.
CGCTATACCCTGCACGAGAGTGCTGACGGACAACTGAGGATTGCGGCAATTGACTACTGAAGCATCCCCACGCCGGCGCCGGCAACGGCATCGCGTGGACCACGACGCTCCGGCCCGAACGATCTGGCCGGCCGGCGCGACCTTGCTGCTGGCAACACTGGTTCTGTTCCTGCCGCTGATGATGGGCCATCGTACGCCGATGACGTTGACCGCCAGCCTGGCCTTGATGGTGTGGCTGAGCCTGTTGGCCGCGTTTGTGGCCTCAGGCCCGGCCCGCCTGCCCCTGCCACCGACCAGTTGGCTGCTGTTTGCCGGCCTGTTCAGCCTGGCTGTCTTGCTGCAGATCGTGCCGGGCACCCCGCTCACCCAGTGGTTCGGCCCCTACCCGCCCGCCTTGCTGCAGGGGGACTTTCAAGTGCGAACCTGGTCGCCCGACCCGGGCGCCAGCCTGCGCGGGTGGGCCGCTTTCATCGCCCTGTTCACCGTGGCCTGGCTGACCAGCCAGTTGCCTCATCGCCAGCGTTATGCCCTGTGGCTGGTGGTGGTGGCAATGGCCCTGTTCCAGGCGCTGTACGGTTTGCTGTCACATGCGACCGGCGCCGAGAGCATTTTCGGTATCTGGGAGCGCAACAACCCCGGTTTCGTCCACGGCAGTTTTTCCAACCGCAATCTATTTGCCGCCAACCTGGCGCTGTGCTGGCCGCTGGCGGTTGGCGTGTGGTTCATTCGCGGCATGCCGCTGATCGGCCGCTTGCCCGGTGAGCTTCGCTTGACCGGCAGCATCATCTGCGGCGCCATCATCGGGGCGGCCATGCTGGGCAGCGCCTCGCGAATGGGCGCGGCCGCGGGCGTGTTCGGCATGCTGGTCGCCCTGATGTTATGGATCCGCCACCAGCGACAGATGACCGATGCCTCGATCTGGCCCTTTGTGCTGGCCATGCTGGCTGCGATGGTGGCGGCGTGGTACGGACTGATGCCGCTGGCCGAACGGCTGCTGGCCACCAGTGGTGAAGAAGCACGCCTGGAAACCGCCATCATCATGCTGCGCGACATGCCGTCTCGCTGGTGGTTGCACGGGGTGGGCCTGGGTGGCTTCGAAGCGGTCTTCAAGCAGGTTCAGCCCGCCGATATGGGCAGCTGGTGGGACTATGCCCATAACGATCTCCTGCAGTTCGTTCTGGAAATGGGCGTGGTCGGCATCATTCTGATCGGCATGGTGGGCGCCGCGATCTGGAAAAACGCTGCCTTGAGGATGGAACGAATACCGCTTTATGCGGGGCTTGCTGCCTTGTGTGTGGTCGGGATCGGTGATTTCAGTTGGCACATTCCGGCAACGCAACTGCTGCTGGCAATGTATATCGGCGTGCTGGCGCGACCGGCGCCGCGCCGGGGAGCCTCTGAATAACTCTGCACGGACCAAAGGCGCCCTGGCAGCATGACCTGAACCGCCCAAAGGTCCAATCCAATTGGGATTATCTGGGCATCGATGTTGTCCTGTGATATCCTGTTCAAAGAAAAAGAACGGCCGAAAAACGGCTGCGAAAAAACCCCCAGCGGAAGAAAAAACACAAAGTAACGAGAGAGGGGTCCAATGGGAATCACGCTTCATAGCTCCATGATGGCGGGCACGGCATTTTTTATCGCGGCCGGGCTTGTGCCATTACTCCGCAGTCCAGCCAGGCGCATGGGGCTGGTCGACAACCCATGTCATCGCAAGCGTCATGTCGGCACCATCCCACTGACCGGTGGCCTGGCCATGTTTTTGGCCTTCGCCGTCGCCGTCTTTTTCAATTTCAGCCAATTCGGAACTTACTGGACCCTGTTTGCGGGTATGTCCGTGCTGCTGGCTGTCGGCATGCTGGACGACCTGTTCGATATCCGGGCCGTCTACAAGCTGGTGGCGCAGATAATCGTGGCCACGTTGATGGTCTATGCCGGCGGGCTGGAAATCTCGCATGTTGGATCGATTTTCGGCACCGACGTCGGCAAGGTCGGCCTGGGACCATTTTCAACCCTGTTCACGATTGCCTGCGTGGTGTTCCTGGTCAACGCGATCAACATGCTGGATGGCCTCGACGGCCTGGCTGGTGGCATTGGCATGGTCATGCTTTTGATGCTGGCCGCGGTCGGCTGGCTGGATGGGGCGCCAGCAACATTGGTGACCCTGTGCCTGGTGCTGGCCATGGCCGTGCTGGGTTTTCTCGTCTATAACCTGCAGTCGCCGTTTCGCAGCAAAGCCTCGGCTTTCATGGGTGATGCCGGCAGCATGATGCTGGGCTTTGCGGTGGCGTGGCTGGCCATTGCCATCGTCAAGGCCGACGGCAGTACGATCTATCCAATCACCGCGGCCTGGCTGTTGATGATTCCCTGCATGGATATCCTGGCAGTCAGCTTCCGCCGCATCAGCCTGGGCCGCAGCCCGATGTCCGCCGACCGCTCGCACATGCACCACATCATGCGACGCTGCGGCTTTTCGACCCGTGAAACTGTCCGCATGATGCATTTCATGGTTTTGAGCACAGGCGCCATCGGCATTATCGCCTGGCAATTGGCCCTACCCGAATGGCTGCTGTTCGCCATCGCCACCGCCATGCTCGCTGGATACCTGCTCCTTCTGTCCAGCGCCCACCGCATCATGCGCTGGCGCCTGCGCCGCC
>JBLRWT010000431.1:0-2657 GCA_047921095.1 Wenzhouxiangella sp.
AGCAGATCGGTTATCGCATGTCTCCGGCACGGTAGCGCCAGACCAGCGTTAAAAGGCGTCACCGGGCGCGTGGCACTCTTTCACAGAAAACGCCCGCGGCCAGGCCGCGGGCGTTGTTGTGCCGACGCGATCGCCGGCGTGGTTGGGCCGAGCTTCAGCGCACGCGCTGGGTTTTGGCCTGGTCCGGAGCCTCGTCGTTGGGCAGCAGCCACAGGACATCACCCGCAGCCGAAACTTCCACCCGCTGTGACTGGCCCGCAGGCAAGACGAATGCCGGTGTGCTCAGGACGATTTCGTCAGCCAGATCGACAAAGCCTG
Organism: Wenzhouxiangella sp.; assembly: GCA_047921095.1. Classification (GTDB taxonomy): domain Bacteria; phylum Pseudomonadota; class Gammaproteobacteria; order Xanthomonadales; family Wenzhouxiangellaceae; genus Wenzhouxiangella. The sequence goes on from JBLRWT010000431.1 coordinate 319, forward strand.
TCTGGATGCCGGTCGTGCCGTTACGGCGGTCGAATACCTCGAGGGTATAGTTGAACGCCGTCTGGCCGCCAGGGAGAAAATCAGCGGCCAGGAATGGCAGTACCGCGACCCGATCGTTGAGATCAGCATTGGCGAAGAAGCGGATCGGCCCGCCCAGCACCGCCGTCACCACGCGGCCATCGTTGCCGCCCTGGAAGGCGCCCAGGTCAGCCGCGGCCAGGGTGAAGTCCGGCACGCCGTCGAAGGTCAGATCGACATCGATGAAAACCATCAGCGCCGACATGCTTTCCCAAGGATCCTGGGTGGCCAGTCCAAAATGAACCTGGTTCCCGACCCTGCGGAAGCCGAAGGCGTCGATGGCTGTCTGGCCGTCGCTCAAGACCTCGTCACCGGTGCCGGCCAGGGTGAAGCCCTGCACCACGCCGGACGTCATACCGGCGTTGCGGACATTGGCCGCCAGGCGGCCACCGGAGCGTACCGTCATGCGCGAGGCCGGATCGACCACGCCCATGTAGGCGACTCGTAGCGTATCGACGCCATCGTCGAAAACGAACCACCCGTCGGCTTCGCGCTGACTGAAGTTGCCGGGGTCAGGCGACATCTGGGCCGGGTTCAGGCGCATCTGCACCGGCACCGTGGCCTTTCCATAGGGCCCGATGACCACCGGCGCATCATCCAGCAGGCGCACTTCGACGCCAGTCGGGTTCTGTGCCGGTACGTGTTCGGCGGTGAAGGTGCGGGTCTCGCCAGACAGGTTCTGAAGCCGGACCTGACGGGTAACGCCGGCCTGCGCCGATGGATTCAAGCGCCCGAAGGAAACGCCTGCCGGCTTGGCATAGCTCGACAGCTTCGTGGCCCGATCAACCCGGATCACCCCGGTGCCCTGGGCGGTGATCGGGAAGGGCATGCTGGCGCCCGCCACACCGTCCTGGTACGAGGTTTCGGTGGAGTTCATGATCATGGCCTTGATCGCCGTGGCACTCAGGCCCGGATGCAACTCACGCATGATCGCGGCAAGTCCTGCCACGTGCGGCGCGGACATCGAAGTGCCACTGGCGATGAATGCCCCGGTGCCGGTGCCAAAGCCGTGGGATGCGATCGACTGACCTGGTGCGGCGACATCCGGCTTGAAAATCGACCCGCCAGCGCCCGGACCGCGTGAGGAAAAGCCGGTGATGGTATCGGCCACATCATCGTTGGGTGCCAGGTCAATGATGGCATCGACCGTCTCGACCGCGGCAACAGAGTTAATCAGTTGACCATCGGCCAGGCTGATCATCACGCCGGGGATGGTGGCATCGGTGACGCCGCCCATCACGATCGGCGCGCCAGCGTTGTCGAAGACGATGACCGCAGTCGCTCCGGCCTCCTGGGCATTGACGTGCTTGTCGTTGAATGGACAGTCACCCCGAACAATCAGCGCGATATTGCCGGCAATGGCGGCCGGGTTGTCCAGCGGGCCGCAGGCCAGCAATGGTTCGGCCGGTACGATCTCACCCGACAGCGGCGCCACATCGGCGACCCGCACCGGGCTGGAGCCCTCGACCGCTGAAAAATCGTCGGCGATCTCCTCCGGAGCCGTTACCTGAACGACGGGGCTCAGACGGTTTCCGGGCACCGAGGCGGCGACGGCAATGCCGTCCGGCGCCACGGCGGGCGAGCCCAGGATATAGGGCACGTTGCCGGCATTGCCGGCTGACGAGACCACGATCACGCCGAGTTCGGCGGCAGCCTGGGAGGTGAGCGTGGTCACCGAGTTCGGATCACCAAAATTGGAACCCAGGGACATGTTGATGACCTCCAGCGCGTCATCGACACTGCCATCCTGGTTCGGATCCAGCGCGCGTTCAATGCCTGCTGAAGTCAGGAAGGTCGAGCCTGAGGCGCCAAACACCTTGAGGGCATAAAGCAGTGCATCCGGAGCAACACCGTAACCCACCTGGTCGGTCGCCCAGCCGGCCGCACTGCCGGCCACGTGGGTGCCGTGGAAGTTCTCGTCAACCGGATCGGGGTCGGGCATCGGGGTGTTGTTGTCGGGGTCTCCGGCGTTGAAGTCAGTACCGGCGAAATCCCAGCCGCCGATCACTTTTTCGTTGGGAAAGAAGGCCGGATCGACCATGGTCGGGTCGTTGTCGGCAAAATCCTGCGGGTCGCCGCTGCCGCCCATGCCCAGGTGGAAATAGTCGATGCCGGTATCGATGACGGCGATGGTCACGCCGCTGCCGGTCGCACCCGGATCGGCCCAGGCTTCCACGGCACCGATCCACGGCACCGACTCGACATTCATCGGCTCATGCAGCTCGACCGCGTGGACCGAAACCACGCCAGGCATCTGCTGA
>JBLRWT010000432.1:0-2653 GCA_047921095.1 Wenzhouxiangella sp.
TGCCCTGTTCCTGTGGCACTTCCGCTCGTCATTGGTGCTGCTGATCACGCTGCCACTGGGCGTACTGATCGCCTACATCGTCATGTACTTCCAGGGCATCAACGCCAACATCATGTCGCTGGGGGGCATCATCATCTCCATCGGGGTCATGGTGGATGCGGCCATCGTATTGATCGAAAACGTGCACCGCCGTTTCGAGCGCGACCCGCCCGGCCCGGACGAACACTGGCAGGCCATTACCGAGGCGACCCTGGAAGTCGGCCGGCCGATCTTCTTCTCGTTGCTGATCGTCGCCCTGTCCTTCCTGCCCGTTTTTGCGCTACAGGCCCAGGAAGGCCGCCTTTTCAGCCCGCTGGCATTCACCAAAACCTATGCCATGGCCGCCTCGGCCGGTCTGGCGATCACCCTGGTGCCGGTGTTGATGGGCTACTTCGTCCGCTTCGGCAAGAATCGAGAAGGCAAGACCAGGCGGGATGGCGGCCCGGCATCTCGCGCCCTGGTCACCGCCTACCGACCATTGATCAAGAGCGTCGGCCAGCACCCATGGATCGTGACCGGCCTGGCTGCCCTTTTGATGGTCTCCGTGCTGTACCCGGTCACCCAACTCGGCACCGAATTCATGCCCGAGCTGGACGAAGGCGATCTGATGTACATGCCAACCACCCTGCCAGGCCTGTCGCCGGACAAGGCGCGAGAGTTGCTGCAACAGACCGACGCCATCATCGCCCGGCATCCCGAGGTGGCGCGCGTGATGGGCAAGGCCGGCCGGGCCGAAACGGCCACCGACCCGGCGCCGCTGACCATGTTCGAATCCTTCATTACCTTGAAACCGCGCTCGGAATGGCGGCCGGGGATCAGGACGGCCGATATCATTCGGGAGCTTGATGACATGATTCGCTTTCCCGGCCTCACCAACGCCTGGGTCTTTCCGATCCAGACCCGCATCGACATGCTCCAGACCGGTATTCGAACCGATGTCGGTATCGAGATCACTGGCCCGGACCTGGCTGTGATCCAGGACATCGCCGAGCAGATCGAAACCCTGGTTGCCGACCTGCCCGGCACCAGCAGTGCTTTCGCTGACCGTCCTGCCTCCGGCCGCTATATCGAAATCATTCCGAACCGCCGGGTCGCGGCGCGTCATGGCATGAACATCGCCGATGTTCACGATGTTGTGCGATTCGGCATTGGCGGCACGAATGTCACCGAGACAGTCGAAGGACTGGAACGTTTTCCGGTCAACCTGCGCTATCTGGCGGACTGGCGTGACACGCCGGAGAAGCTTGAGCTGCTACCGGTGGTCACGCCGACAGGCACTCACGTCACGCTGGGAGAGTTGGCCGAAATCCGGATCACGGCCGGGCCGGCCATGATTCGAACCGAGAATACCCGGCCTGCCAGTTTCGTCTTCGTCGACATCGAGGGCCGCGACCTGGTCGGCTGGGTCAACGAAGCGCGCCAGTTGATCAATGATTCGATCGAACTCCCGGGTGGTTATGCGATCGGATTTGCGGGCCAGTACCAATACCTGGAGCGGGCCCGCGAACGCCTGACGGTACTGATTCCGCTGGTTTTCGCCGTCATCGTCATCCTGTTGCTGATGATCTTCCGCAGTCTGTTCGAAGTGGGCCTGGTGCTGGTGACCATTCCGCTTTCGCTGGCCGGCGGCTTCTGGCTGATGTGGTTACTCGACTACCAGCTTTCGGTCGGGGTCGCGGTTGGCTTCATTGCCCTGGGTGGCCTGGCGGCTGAAACGGGGGTCATCATGCTGGTTTACCTCAACAATGCCTACCAGCGATTCATTGAGCAGACTGGCGGGCGCCAGCTCACCCGCGCCGACCTGCGCGACGCCATTGTCGAAGGCGCTTTGCTGAGAGTCCGGCCCATCACCATGACCGAAACCACGGTCTTTCTCGGCCTGCTGCCGGTGATGTTTTCCACCGGTACGGGCGCCGAGGTCATGCAACGCATCGCCGCCCCCATGGTCGGCGGCGTCTTTACCGTCTGGGTCGTGGCCCTGCTGGTGATGCCGGCGCTGTATTACCTGTGGCACCGGCGCGGCCTGCCGCATCGATCCGAGGTTGAAGAAGAGCAGAGCTGACAATGCACATGAAACGCAACTGCACGAGCCGGAAGCCAATCGGTGGCCTGCCGGTTCCGGTGCAAGCAATTACTGTAATCACGGGCGAGGACTGAACATGAAAATCAACATCGTATTTCACCTCGGCCTGGCAGCACTGCTGCTGACCGTGACCCTGTCATTGGCTGCCCATGAAGCCAAGCTGAGCTCCACCCCGGAGAACGGCGCGACGATCCATGGCTCGCCGGAGCTCATTGGCATCCAGTTCGAGGGTTCGATGCGCATTACTCATTTCGAAGTGACCGGCCCCGAGGGCACGGTGCCTCTGGCCGATGAGCCGGGCAGTGATCCGAGCGAACAGTACTTTGTCGAACCGGCAGAAGCGCTGGAGGCGGGTCTCTACCAGGTCCGCTGGCGCGGTCTGGCCCGGGACGGACACATGATGACGGGCGGCTTCAGTTTTACCGTGAAGGAATGAGCCATGGCCTGGCTGTCCACGCTGGCCGATGCCGACACCTGGACGTTCACCATGATCGTGGTGGCGGCCGGTGTTTACGCATCGGCACTGGTGGC